>JBFJHN010000488.1:0-3464 GCA_041613275.1 Candidatus Krumholzibacteriia bacterium
GCCGGCGCGCCCAACCGATCTCACGCTTGCCGATGTCGATGCATTCTGGAAGGCCGCAGCTCGCCACCGTGCGCGGCAGGCCCTCTTTGCCTTCGCCCAGCGCCACCGCGAGCGGGTCCGGGTCGCCTTGGCGAATCATGTTGAGGGTGCGGAAGTCGAGCGGGTCGAGCCCGAGCGCAAGAGCGATCTCGTCGACGTGCGACTCCATGGCGAAGTAGCCCTGTGGGGCGCCGTAGCCCCGGAAGGCTCCCGCAACCGGCAGGTTCGTGTAAACGATATCGGCGACGAAACGCAGGTTCGCGCAGCGATACAGGGGCAGCGTCTTGCTTCCGGTGCAGCTCTGCACGGTGAGACCGTGCGTGCCGTAGGCGCCCGTGTTGGCGACCACCCGCAGCTCGTTGGCCACGATGCGCCCGTCGGCGTCGACGCCGGTGCGGAAGTGCAGCGTCTGTGCATGACGGCTGCGCGAGCTCGTGAACTCCTCCGTTCGGGTGAACTCCAACCTCACCGGACGGCGCGTGCGCAGGGTGAGCGCTGCGACGAGCTCCTCGTTGAGGATTTCCTGCTTGCCGCCGAAGCCGCCGCCGACGCGCGGCTTGACGATGCGCAGCCGCCCCGGAGGCATCTGGTTGACGCGAGCGACGATGCGTCGGGCGTGGAACGGCACCTGCGTGCTCGTCCTTACGACGACGCGTCCCTGGTCGTCCAGGTAGGCGATGCAAATGTGCGGCTCGATGGCGCACTGCTGCACCTGTGGGACGTGATAGGTGCCTTCGAAGACGCGCGCCGCCGAGGCGAAGGCGGCGTCGGGGTCGCCGGTGACCACGTCGATGCGCGCGGAGAGATTGCGACTGGCGTCGAAGACGTTCTCGCAGTCGGGCTCGTCGTGGATCCGCGGGGCGTCCGGCTGCAGCGCGCGTTCGGGCTCGAACACCGCCGGCAACAGCTCGTAGTCCACGTCGATGAGCGCAAGCGCGCGCTCCGCCGTTTCGAGCGAATCCGCTGCCACGACCGCCACACGATCGCCGACGAAGCGCACCTTGTTGTCGAGCATGAAGCAGTCGTAGGGCGAGGGTTCCGGTTCGTTCTGTCCGGCCGTCGAGTAGGCGACGCGCGGCACGTCGCGGTGCGTCAGCACACACGCGACGCCGTCCAGCGCGCGAGCGCGCGAGGCGTCGATGCTCCGGATGCGCGCATGAGCGTGCGGGCTGGTCAGAACCTTCGCGTGCAGCATGCCGCGCATGTCGAAATCGTCGGCGAACTGCGCGGTGCCCCCGACCAGGCCGGGGCCGTCGACGCGTCGCTCGCGCTTCCCGACTCGATCGCGCGTCTGCTGCATGCTCTCCTCGTTTCGTCTCATGGTTCGGGCGACCGGGGTGCGCCGTCGTCCGGCTCGTCGTCCTCCGCGCGCTCGCGAACCCGAGGTGCGGCCGCCAGCACCGCTTCAACCGGCTTCACGTAGCCGGTGCATCGACAGAGCACGTTGGCCAACGCCTCGCGAACGTCTGCTTCGTCGGGCGTGGGCTGACGTTCGAGCAAAGCGTGCGCGGCCAGCAGCATCGCCGGCGTGCAGTAGCCGCACTGCACCGCGCCACCTTCGAGGAAAGCGCTCTGCAGCGGGTGCAAGGCGTCGCGATGTCCCAGCGCTTCGACCGTCGTGAGGCGCCGTGACTCGACGCGCGCCGCGCGCACGAGACACGCGAGCTGCGGCTGGCCATCGACGAGCACCAGGCATGCGCCGCACTCGCCGGTATCGCATCCGTACTTGACGCTCCAGAATCCGTGCCGGCGCAGGACGCGCAGCAAGTCCTCACCGGGCTCGGCTTCCAGCGTGGTCGGCTGGCGATTGATCTCCACCTGCAGCTGCATTCAACCTTCCTCGCGGTGATCCGTCGCAACGCTGCGCAATGCTCGGGCGAGCAAGACGCCGGCTGCGTGGGTGCGAAACGCGGCAGAGCCGCGCGTGTCGTCGGGCGGTTGTATCTCGTCGAGCAACGCGTTCTGCGCTGGGGCAAACGAATCTTGCGGCCAGGCCACGCTGCGCAGCGACGCTTCCGTCGTTGCGCAGCGGCGCAGGCGCAGCCCGGCACCGCCGGCCGCGATGCGGATGTCGCGAACACGACCGCCCTGGGCACGCAGGCCGACCGCCACACTGACGCATGGTGAGTCGCTGCGCACGACGCGCAGGCTCTCCAGGGCGAAGCGCCAGCCGTCCAACGCATCGAACTCCAACGCGTGCAAGAGCCCCTCGCGCGGCTCCACGAGCGCTTCGAGCTCCAGCGCATCCAACGGTCCGTCCGCGGCCGCCTGCCACACCGCACGCGCCCCCAGGACGCCCAGCGTGGCGCCGAGCGCGTCGTCGGAGTCGGGGTCGAGGAGCCGCCCTCCGAGCGTGGCATGTCGGCGCCAGACCGGGGGACCGCTGGACTGCAGCGCTTGGGCCAGGACGCCGTTGGCGAGCGTGCGTAGCGTGAAGTGCTCGAGAATGCGCTCGAGCGGCGCGGTCGCACCGATGCGAAAGGTTTGCGGACCGACGTCGATGCCATCGAGACCGAGCCGGCAGAGATCGATCAGGCAGAGCTCGGGATCCGGACGGCGCAGCCGCCGTGAGGTTCCCCCGGCGAGAAAGGCGCTGGGCTGGCGCCGCGACGCGAGGTCGAGCGCGCTGCGGGTGTCCGACGGCACTTCGTATGCTCGCGTACGGTGCATCGTGCCTCCGTCCCGACCCTGCGCGTGGCCGCGATCGTACGATGTTGCAACGAGTTATATTACTCGCGGGAGAACGTCAAGTCCAGCGACCGGCGGGTCGTGCGGCGCAATTCGACGCCCCGGAGTCCGCGCTTGTGGGGGAATTGCCGCGACGTCTCGCAGCGCGGCTCCCGCACGCGGAGCGTCGCGGTTTTCGCTGGAAACCGCCACAAGCGCCGCTCTATAATTGAGTTGCAATCACTGGGCTCAAAGGTCCGACTGTGCACGTCGGCGTGACGACCTGGCGGAGGGGGGCGCAAGTCGTCGGGTCCCCGGTACTGTCTGCGTGCGAACTCAGCCTTTGACACCTGCAACACGGCAACTGCGTTTGACAACTTCTGGGGAGGAGTAATGAAATTGCGTGCTATCGCAGCGGTGGCCGCCATCGCAATGGCACTGAGCATCGCCGCTCCGAGTGCCACGTTTGCACAAGCCAACGGTTCCATCGACATCTTCTATGTGGACCCGATGACCGGCATCGTCGACCTGGGGGCTTGCCAGGGTGCGGCGATCTTCGCGCCGCCGTTTACGGCCATCATTCAGTTGGACGTCTGGGCCCGCCTCGCCGGCGCGACCGACGGGCCTAACGGTGGCATCTCGGGCATCGAGGGCTACATCCAGCTCCGCGGTGGCGGCGACCTCATCGACACGACGTGGAACAACTGGGGATTCACGCCGGTGACGGGGACCGTCGCGGACGGCAGCTTCGTCAGCCC
>JBFJHN010000489.1:0-3463 GCA_041613275.1 Candidatus Krumholzibacteriia bacterium
GGCAACAGGTTCACGCGCAGCCGGCAACAGGTTCATGCGCTCGCGCCAACGCGTTCATACGTCGAAGACGATCTCCGTCGTGTAGCCGTGCTTGTTCCTCGTGATGTGCAGGCCGCTGAACGTTGCGGCCTTGATCGTCTTGTCGAGTGTTGGAGCTGGTCCGCCTCCAACCGTGGCCCGCAGCTTCGCCGGAGTGGCTTGCTCCGCGGGCTTCGTACTACCCGACGCGCCCGCGTCCAGATCTTCGATCGCGAAATGCGTGTACACGACGTTCGTGCCCTCGACGCGGTAGAGCAGCTCGTTCAGCCAGTCGATCAAGAGGGTCTCGAGGTCGAGGGCTTCGAGCTCGACCGTTTCGCGGCTGGTGTTCGCCACCTGCGTCAGGTCGGTCAGCAAGCTGAACATGCCGCGCGCGGCGGCCTGGAAGAGCGACGGGAGGTCGTCTCCGCGCACGCGCAAGGCCCAATCCGCCGTGTGCTCGATCTCCTGGAATTCAGCGTCCGACACGCCGACAGTATACGCCGGTCGGTCCGCAGGCGGCGCGATCGTGGCAGCTCCGGCAGGCTGCGACCACTCCCGGAGGGCTGCGATCGCTCCCGTAGCGGGAGTGCCGAACGCGCTGCACCCGCGGGACGGCCTGGGTTCGTTCAGTCGAGCTCGTCGCGCAGGAGCGGGTGCGACAAGCAGTGAGGCCCGCCGCGGGCGCGGGAGATCTCGTGGCTGGGCAGCAGGATGCAGGCGCGTTCGCCCGAGTCGATGTCGACGCTGGCACGGCCGAGCAAGAGGTCCTCGGAGTCGACGATGCGGTATCCCGCGTCGCGCAGCGCCCCGGCCGTTCCGCTGTTGCGGTCGTAGATCACCACGACACCCGGGGCGATGGCCAAGACGTTGGCTCCATCCGTCCACTGCTCGCGGTGCTGGCGCACGGGGTCGTCGCCACCGCAGGGGATGACCTCGAGATCGACGCCGTGCTCCCGGAGGGTTTCGAGGAAGTCGTTGCGACGCTTGGGCGTGAAATCGTTGGCGCGCAGGTCGATCTCCGCGGCGCGCGCCACCATCGGGGATTCCGGAGCGACGAGCGGCGCGTACGCGAGGCACACGTTGCGGTCGATGGGCGTGAGCACCGTGTCGAGGTGCATGAACGCGCGCTGCGTCGGCAGGTTGAACAGCACCATCCATCGCGGACCGTTCTCCGCACGGGCGAGCGCGCGCGCAAGGTGTCGGATGCCGGTGCGATTGGTGCGCTCCGACATGCCGACGGCGATGACGTCGCGCGACAGCACGAGCACGTCGCCGCCTTCGAAGGTCGGGCGGCGCGGACCAAGCAGCACGGGCTGAGTGCCGCCATGCGTCAGAGGATCGACGACCACGTGCACCGATTCGAAATCGGGGTGGAAACGAAAGACCGCGGCGGCGAGCAGAGACTCGCGCCAGCGTGCCGGCGTCGCCATCGAGGCGATGGCGATGTTCTCGCCGATGACCACCTGCGGATCGCGCTGAAAACACAGGTTGGGGATGGGAGGGATCTCGAACAGCTCGTCGACCTCGGTTCCCGAATGGACCTCGTGACGCACGCCGTGCACGAGCATGGCAGCCAGCGCGGCGGGATCGGCCTCGCGCAGACGTGCGAGCAGGCGACGCGACAAGGCGTCGCCGAAGGGATCGAGCACCCAGCTGCGCGCGTCCTCACGCCCCAGCGCTTGCGCGAGCAGCGTCTGCAGCTCCAACACTTCGACACCCAGGAGCTCGAGCACGCGCCGGAATCTCTGGTGTTCTTCACGCGCCGCGTCGCCGAAGACGATGTCGTCGAACAGGAGCTCTTCCATCATGCTGGGGATCATGTGGTCGACCTCGGGTCCAGGCTCGTGGACCAGGACGCGACGCAGACGACCCACTTCGGACGTAACGCAGACCGAACGCATGCAAACCTCCGCCGGGCATCATAGACGGCGAGCACGTCCGGGGCCACCTCGAACGCCGCCCGCGTTGCGCGATGCGTTCGAAGCGGGTTTGCGCGCCGTGCGGCGCCTGCTATGGTCTGCCGATGAGTTCGTTCAACGTCTGGCACGACGTCGAAGTTCGCTTCCGTGACACGGATGCCATGGGGCACGTGAACAACGCCGTCTATCTGACCTATCTCGAGGTTGGTCGGCAAGCCTACTGGCAGCGGTTCTCGGAGTTGCGCGATTATGCGCGCGTGCCCTTCGTCGTTGCACACGTGGGCATCGACTTCCGTGCGCCTCTTCACGTGGACGAGATCGCGCGGGTCGGAGTGCGAACGCACTGGGTGTCGGGCAAGTCGTTCGGCATGCAGTACGAGATTCGCGAGCGAAGCTCGGAGCGTCTGGTGGTCGAGGCCGAGAGCGTTCAGGTGACCTTCGACTACGAGGCGAATCGCTCGATTCCCGTGCCCAGATGGCTGCGCGAAGAGCTGGAGCGCATCGAGGGACAATCGCTGCCGGCACGCTCCACGTGACGGCGCGTCCCTCCGGTTGCCATCGACGGACGATTCAGCGTGTTCAGCTGCTCGGAGGAATAAACGACGTGGGCAGCCGATTTACCGTTACCGGTGTTGCCGCGCTGCTGGCTGCGGCGCTCGCCGCGTGTCAGGCGAACTCGGAGCGCGAGGCACGCGACGGGGCGCGTGAAGCCGGCGACGTGCAGCGCTCGGGCTCGGCGAATCCGACCGGCACCTGGGAGGCGTGGCTGGACTCGCCGGGTGGTCGTCTGCCGTTCGAGCTGCGGCTCGAGTCGAACGATGGGGGCGGTCTGCGCGCGCAGGTTCACATTGGCGAGGAGATCCCCGTTCCGCGCGTCGAGTGGGACGGCGATGCCCTGGTGCTCGAGTTCGTGCACTACGATTCGCGCATTCGCGCCAGCTGGGATCGTGACGACGACAGGTTGCGCGGGGAATGGGAACGCCGCTCGGGGTCCGAGAAATGGTCCCGCTTACCGTTCCACGCCGAGCGCGCGCCGGCACACGGCGGCACGAACAAGAGGGTCACCGGGGCGAAGGAAGCCGTCGACGGCCGTTGGAGCGTGCAGTTCTCCAAGACCGACGATCCCGCGGTCGGCATCTTCGAAACGGGTCCATCGGGACGAGTCCACGGAACGTTCCTCACCACCACCGGCGACTATCGTTTCCTCGAGGGCGAGACCGACGGCAACGCGCTGCGTCTCGCGGCCTTCGATGGCGCACACGCTTTTCTGTTCAAGGCGCGCGTTCAGCCCGACGGCACGTTGCAGGGTGACTTCTGGTCGCGCGACACATGGCACGAAACCTGGACCGCGCATCGCGACCCCCAGGCGCAGCTGCCGGATGCCATGCATCTCACCCGCCTGGAGTCCGACATCGAGCTCGGCGATCTCGCTTTCCCCGACGTCGAAGGCACACTTCGGTCGCTCGACGATCCGGCGTTCGAGGGCAGGGTGCGGATTCTCGAGCTGTTCGGGACATGGTGCC
>JBFJHN010000490.1:0-3462 GCA_041613275.1 Candidatus Krumholzibacteriia bacterium
CGGACCTGATGCGCTGGGAATCGCTGCAGGCGGCGTCGGCACACTTCGGGATCACCGGCGCAGACCTGCGCGCCGTGCGCGACGTCGAGATCAAGATCAACCAGGGCGCCAAGCCGGGCAAGGGCGGGCGGCTCGCCGCCCCCAAAGTCACGCCCACCGTGAGCCGTGCGCGCAACATTCCCGTCGGCGTCGACGCGCTGTCGCCGGATCCGAAACACGACATCTACTCCATCGAGGACATGCCGGCCGAGGTGTGGCTGTGGCTGCACTACGACACCTACTGCGGCATCAAGATCACCGGCTCGACGTACACGAAGTACGTCGCCGCCGGAATGTGGTCGAACTTCGTCGTCGATTACCTGCTGGTCGACGCCGGTTTGGGAGGCTCGGGCAACTATCACGCGGACTCGTCGCGCGTGGGCTGGCCCGACATCTTCCGCACCATCCTGCACACGCACGAGGCGTTGCTGCGCGAGCCGCTGTACGACGACGCCACCGGTGAGACGCGCTGCATCCGCGACGGCAACGGGCGCGCCTACGGGGCCAAGGGCGGCACCAAGCTGCTGGCGTCGGGCGGCATCCGCTGCGAGATGGACATGCTCAAGGTGCTGATCGCCGGCGCCGACGGACTGCTCGAGGCCTCGATCGGCAAGGCGGTGGCCTTCGGTTGCAACCAATGTGGGAACTGTCACCTGGACTGTCCGCGTGGTGGCATCACCACGAAGGTCGAGCTCACCATGCAGAACGACCGCCAGACCATGCGCACGCGCTTCCGGAACTGGACGCTGCTCAACATGGTGAAGCTGGCCGTGCTCATCGACGCCATCAACCGCGAGCGCGGCTGGGTGGACGACGCGGGGCACATCGTCGACGCCGACGAGGTGCTCGACGACATCCGCAAGCTGCGCGGGAGGACCGACTTCCTCGACGTGCCGGAGCACGGCGCGCCGGACCCGCCGCTCGAGATTCCCAAGCTGCACGAGCTGGAAGCAGCCGCCGGCGTGACTGCCGACGGCAACGGGGCGCGCACGGCGGCGGGAGCAGCGACAGCGTCGCACGGTCTGGGCGGCACGGCGCGCTCGTCCGCGGACGATGCACGCGCGACGGCGGCGCCCGAGGTGGAGCACGATTCCTGTCGCGTCGGCAGCTTGGTCGTGAACGAACCCGTCGACGTCGACGCCATCTGGGAGGCGGCCCGCCTGTCGACGAACGGCGGGAACAACCGCGGCGGCGGACTGGCGTTCGGAGGCTTCGCGCCCAACGCGTTGCGCCAGCGCACCTGCCTGATCTTCAACACGATCGGACCCGATCGCGCCGACACGATGCAGCGCATCATGGAGCACCTGAACGGGCTGCGTGTGTTCGACGCGCAGGGTGAGGAGATTCCTTTCGACGAGGTGAGCCTGCGGCTGTCCGAGTTCCGCGTTCCGGTGCGCGAGGAGTTCGCCGACGAAGACGGTTGGCGGCGCGTCGGGCTGCGCGAGAACGTCGGCGACGTGACCATGCTGTTCACGGAGCTGCGCGCTGACGCGCTGTGGCGTTACGCGCGGCGCCTCGTCGCGAGCCCGGCGTGGCTACAGCGCAGCGTGAAGTATCCCACGTGCACCGACGACGAGCTGCTCGGCGCCGTGGAGCGCGCGGTGCGACGCGACGAGCCGTTCGACTGCGAGGACGAATCTCCGCTCTTGCGTGCCTTCCTGCGCGACGTCAAAGAGGAGTACTACATGGCGCTCGCGCACATCATCGACACGCGCTACTACCGCACTGGCGGGCCAGCGCGCTTCGCCGCGCAACGTAGCGGCTATCTTGTGTCCATGGGCGAGGACATCGGCTGCATCAAGATCAGCGGTTGGACGCACCTGATTCCGGCGTACTTCGACTTCGACCGATTCTGGGCGGACTACCCGGGCGCGCGCGAGCGGGGCGGCATTCGGCGCTTCGTCCGCGGCGAGGAGACCTGGACGACGTCGCTGCTCGCGAACGTGTGGGGGATGCACCACCGCTACCCGACGAACTCGCCTGCCGTCGACGACGAGGGTCGCGGCAACCCGGCGGGTGCGCATCCGTTCAAGGCGTACAACGTGCTGTTGATGCACAACGGCGAGCAGGTCGGCGTGGATTCGACGGCAGCGCTGCTGACCGAGCACGGGTTGGCGCATGCCGACGAGTCCATGGGCCCCGACGCCATGGAGTACGACGGCGACTCGCTGTACGAACGCAAAGCGCTCACCGACACCGAGTACGCCGCGTATCTCGTCGACTTCACGCGCCGCGTCCTGGGCCTGCGCACCGAGGATGCCACGCAGATCGTCTCGCCGATCACCGGCATCGATCTCGAGGCCATCACGCCACCCGAGCGGCGCGAGCGCTACCGGGCGCTGATGACCAACTACGTGCACCTCACCCCGACCGGCCCGTACAAGTTCACGATCGTCGAGACACGTCACGACGACGACGGAGGAACGCGCGTCGGGTTCCGCGAGAACATGGACATCAAGTTCCTCCGCCCACACGAGATCGCGGTGAACTGGGATGCCTCGCCCAGCGGTGTGCGTGCCGTGGCCAACGGCAGCGAAGCCAAGATCGCCGACGCCATGCTGTCGGTGCTCCGACAGAAGGCCATCCTGGCGGATGCCGGCTCGGACATGCGTTTCAACATGCGTCCGGGCGGACGCCCCGGCAGCGGCGAGATGGGGGGCGTGTTCGAGGCCTTCCTGGATCGCGAGCGGCGCGAGCTGGGTCTGCACAATCGCTTCGGGGAGCCGATCGACGTGCCGCGCGCCGGCAGCAAACCGGATGCGCTGCGGGCGCTCCGCACTGCGGTTTCCGGCGGACGCAAGCAGCAGCTGGACGAGGCGCGCGAGCGCCTCCGCGTGGTGTCCGATCAACCCGACGACCCCGGTGTGCGCGAGGAGTTCGTCGTCTGGCTCCTGGGTCAGGTGGGCGGCTGGAGCTTCGACGAGTACCGGACCCTCGTCGAGTGGGAAACCGTGCGCATGGGCAGCCACTCCGACGCGCATCGCGCCTGTGCGCTCGCGTTGCTCACCGAAATTCGCAAGCGACTGCACCTGTGCGACACGGGCGGTAAGTCGCTCGCCGCGCTCGAATACTTCGCCGACGGCGGCTACGAGTACGACGGCGAGCCGGAAGGCGGCATCTTCCGCCTGCTGGACGGGGTGCCGGGACTGTGGCAGGCGCGCCGCGGCGGCTCGCGCCTTTCCTGGACGAGGCTGGACTTCGGCACGCGGTTGGATCTCTCGCCGCCCGAGAACCCGCAGCAGACGCTGGTCGTCGACATGCATGGGTTCCGCAGCGAGTCGTTCGAGACGGACGGCGCGGCGCGCTTCCTGTCCAAGGCCGTGAAGCTCGGCTGGCGCCGCCTGGTCACCTACAACTTCCGCGGCGGACCGCGCTACCTGGGCACGAACCTGGCCGACGCGCGCGGACAAGCCGCCGAAGGAG
>JBFJHN010000491.1:0-3460 GCA_041613275.1 Candidatus Krumholzibacteriia bacterium
CCAGGTTGCGCGCCACGAGGCGCTCCAGGCGCGCAGGATCCAGTTCCGCCGTGGGCGGCACGGGTGTCTTGTCCTCGGCCTCACGCGCGTGATTGCGGCTGCACGTGGGTTGCAGGACGACCAGCAGGACGAGTCCCAAGAGATGCACGCTGCCGGCTCGCCAGGGTGCACCGTGGTCGGATCCGGACGTTCGCGCCACGCCGTGCGTCCTTTCCAGGTCAGGAAGTCCAGCTTGCCGCTGGCATTGCTTCGTGACTAAATGTAGAAAGAGTGTGCGCGGCTTGGCAACGATGCACACACCTCCGCGGGATCGAAGGAAGTCATGACGGTGCGCATTCGCAGAGCCTCTGGTGCCCCGATCGTTCTGGGCGACACCACGGACGAGCCCCTTTTCGCAGCTGCCGCGCCCGCCAACGGCGGCGCGTCCGCGCCCCGGTCGAAAGCGCCGCGCCGGTCGGCGGCGGCAAAAAAGACCAAAACGTCCACGGGCAAGAAGAGCGCTTCTCCAAAGAGCGCCCGCAAGAAGAGCGCGCACAAGGGCAAGCCGGGGCGGGCTGGCTCGTCGAAATCGAGCCCACGCGCCAAGAAGCAGGGTACGAGGCCCGGCGGCGGCAAGCGTACGGGCAAGACCAGCAAGGCCGGCAAGGCCGGCAAGGCCGGCTCGACCACGTCGCGCAAGAGCACACGGAAGAAGTCGTCCGAGAAGCCTGCAAAGCCGTCTGCTCCGGGACAGGGAACGCTGGCGTTCGACGAATCACCCGTGCCTGCTCCCAAGCCCGCCGAAACGCCGAAATCAAACCGGAAGTCGAAGGCAAGCCGCGCCGCCTCCGGGCGACGGGCCACGGCCGAATCGATGGCCGGCCGCCAGCGCGAGATCTCGGTCAGCGAGTTCTTCACGAAGAACCGCCATCTGCTGGGCTTCGACAGCCCGGCGCGCGCGCTGCTGACGACGGTCAAGGAGGCCGTCGACAACAGTCTCGACGCCTGTGAAGAGGCCGGCATCCTGCCTGCGCTTCGCGTCGAGCTGCACGAGGTGAGCGATACGCGCTACCGCGTCGTCGTCCAGGACAACGGCCCCGGCATCGTGCGCTCGCAAGTGCCCAAGGTCTTCGGCAAGCTTCTGTACGGCTCCAAGTTCCACCGTCTGCGCCAATCGCGCGGCCAGCAGGGCATCGGCATCTCGGCCGCGGGCATGTACGGCCAGCTCACGACGGGCAAGCCCGTGGTCATCACGTCGAAGACCGGCAAGGGCAGGCAGGCACATCATTTCGAGATCGTCATCGACACCACGAAGAACGTGCCGGTGATCGTCGAGGACCACACCGTCCCGTGGGATGTCGATCACGGCACGCGCGTCGAGATCGAGCTGGAAGGCACCTACAAAGGTGGCCGCCGTTCCGTCGACGAGTATCTGGAGCAGGTGGCCATCGCCAATCCCCACGCCGAGATCCGCTACCAGCCTCCCAAGGGGCGCGCCCCGCTGCATCTCGAACGCGCCGCCGAGGTTTTGCCGGCCGAGCCGGTGGAGATCAAGCCGCACCCGTACGGCGTGGAGCTGGGCACGCTGCAGCAGATCCTCAAGGAGACCAAAGCGCGCACGCTGTCGGCCGCGCTGCAGCAGGAGTTCTCGCGCGTCAGCGCCAAGGTGGCCGAGCGCATCATTACGGGCGCCGGGCTGGAGACGCGCCGGCGTGCCAAGAGCCTCAAGCCCGGCGAGCTCGAGCGTCTGCACAAGACCATCCCAACCGTGAAGATCTTCGCGCCGCCGACCACGTGCGTCGTGCCCATCGGTGAGGATCTGGTGCGCCGCGGCCTGGAGCGCGAGATTCAGGCGGACTTCTACACCTCGTCGACGCGACCGCCCGCGGTGTATCGCGGCAACCCGTTCCAGGTGGAGGTCGGCCTCGCCTACGGCGGCGACCTGCGCCGCAAGATGGACGAGGACGGCTCGCCGCACACGTCGGGGCGCGAGGTCGACGCGCAACAGGGGCCGATCACGCTCCTGCGCCTGGCGAATCGCGTACCGCTGCAGTACCAGCAATCGGCGTGTGCCACCTTCAAGGCCGTGGTCGACACCAACTGGCGCCAGTACGGTTTGTCGCAGCCGAAGGGGTCGCTCCCGCAGGGTCCGATGGTGCTGCTCGTGCATATCGCTTCCGTGTGGGTGCCGTTCACCAGCGAGTCGAAGGAAGCCGTCGCCCACTACGACGAGATCCTCAGCGAGATGCGCCGCGCCCTGCAGGATTGCGGACGCAAGCTCGGCGGGTACCTGCGCAAGCGCGAGCACCATCGCCGCGAGGAGCGCCGTCGCAGCATCTTCGAGATGTACATCGGCGAGATCGTCGAGTCGCTGGGCAAGCTCACGCGGGTCGATCGCAAGAAGCTGCAGAAGCAGCTGTCGGCGCTCGCCGCGCAGCACACCGGAAACGGTGCCGAGGAGGCCGAAGCCTACGTGGCGCCGATCCGACGCGCACGTTCGCGACCGGACGAGGAGGAAGACGCTTGAGCCCCGCGCGCAAGAAGGCTGCCCGCAAGAAGACGACACCTGCGAAGGCGAAGCGCAAGAAGGCGCCGACGACGAAGGCGGCACCGAAGAAGGCCGCGCGGGCGTTGCGCGAGTCGATTCCCCGCGCCAGCGCGGCGAAGCCGCGCCGCAGGCGCCGCAAGGGAGACGTGTCCAAGAAGCTCGTCGACCTCGGTGACGTCGCCGTCCGACAGATCCACGGCGGCAAGAACCCGTCGATGCAGATTCCGACGCGCACGCTCTCGAACGTCACGTTCGATCCCAAGCGCTCGATCATCGAGCTTGGCGATCAGAAGCAAACGCGCGCGCTGTTCAACGTGGGGCAGGCACGCAAATTCATGCAAACACTGCTCGTGGCTTCCGCGTGCAAGGACCTCGTCGACGCCGGCAAGACCACCAGCATTCGCGATCTCTACTACATCACGAAGCACACGATCCCCGGCACCAAGCAGAACACCTTCGAGGAACAGGAAGAATCCGATCCGATCATCGAGGATCTCGAGGTCACCATCGATTCGCTGCGCGAGGAAATGCATCTGTTCGCATCGAATCGCGGCTCGATGGTGGGGGATCTCACGCTCGTGGACACCGGCGACACCATCGACCTGCGCCGGCTGGGAAGCGGCGGGTGGAGCGTTCCGTCCATCGTCGAGGACAACGTGGTGCAGTTCAAACGCTGCGACGCCAAGATGATTCTGTTGGTCGAAAAAGACGCCGTGTGGCGTCGCTTGAACGAGGACAAGTTCTGGAGAAAGCACAAGGCTATCTTGTTGCACGGGAACGACATGGCACCGCGCGGCGTGCGCCGCCTGTGTCATCGCATGGTGAACGAACTCAAGCTGCCGATGTACGTGCTGGTCGACAACGATCCGTGGGGCTTCTACATCTACTCGGTGGTCAAGCAGGGATCGATCAATCTCGCCTACGAGAGCCTAC
>JBFJHN010000492.1:0-3455 GCA_041613275.1 Candidatus Krumholzibacteriia bacterium
GCGCGACGGCGATCACCTCGTCGTTGCGGTGCAGCGCGGTACGCTCTCGACGTTCCGCGTCCGCGCGGCAGGGCGGCAGGCGCTGGGAGCGCGGTACCTACGCGCGGACGGGCGCGAGATCGTTGCCATCGGCTTGCATGCCGACGCGTTCTCGGCCGAGCGTCGCAACGAGCAGATCGGTGGCACCGTCGAGGCCCTGACGCGACGCATGCACGACGTCCCCCATCTCGTGCTGGGCGACCTGAATTTGGATCTCGACCTCGACAAGCGGCGCGATCTCTTCACCAACAACGCCTACCGTGACGTCGAGACCTACAACTTCGTCGCCGCACGCCTGAACGACGCCGCGCGCGGGCGCGGCGCCACGGCCGAGCCGGATCGCCGACTCGACTACATCTTCGTCAGCCCGCGGTACTTCACCGTCGTCGACGCTGGCCCAGCGCGTGGACGCAGGCTCGGCGACATGGATCACCATCCAGTGGTCGCCGATCTGCGCCTGCGTTGAACGATCGCAGAGCCTCGCCACGCAGAGAGCGACTCTTGGGGCGTCACCCTGGAGGTGTTCGGCGAAGGCAGGTGGATGAGACCGCTCAACGACGAGATGAGGCAGGAGGTCGTGCGCCTGCAGATCGACATCCGCTAACGAAGTCACGTGGACGACGCTGGGCGAAGACCTCGATCAAAAGGAATTGCCTACCCTTGCTTCGCTCATGACGGTGCTACGATGCTGCCGATGCGAGTTCTCAAAACGGCTACGGTCACGCAACAGCGAGGTCAAAGGATGCGCTCGATCCGATTTGCCTTCTTGCTCCTTCTCCTGTCCCCGGGTGCCAGAGCGGACGAGGGCATGTGGATGCCCCAGCAGATCCCGATGCTTGGAAGCGAGCTGCGCGCGATGGGACTGCAGCTGGAGCCGGGAGCGTTCGCGGATCTGACCGGCTTCCCGATGGGTGCCATCGTCTCACTCGGCGGATGCAGCGCCGCCTTCGTCTCCCCGGACGGTTTGATCGTGACCAACCATCACTGCGTGTTCGGCTCGCTGCAATACAACTCGACGCCAGAACAGGACCTGCTGCGCGACGGATTTCTTGCCGGCACGCGAGCCGATGAAGTGCGTGCCCTACCCACCGCCCGCGTCTACGTCACCACGGCAATCGACGACGTGACCGAAGAGGTCCTTCAGGGCCTGGACGCTGGAGTCTCCGACCTCGAACGCGCCAAACAGATCGAGAAGCGGCGCAAGGCCATCGTGAAGGACTGCGAGGCGCAGGGAGACGTGCGTTGCCAGGTGGCGTCGTTCTTCTCGGGCGAAAAGTTCCTCGAGCTCACGGCCATGAAGATCCTGGACGTTCGGCTCGTGTATGCGCCGACGCTCGGCGTGGGGAACTTCGGCGATGAGGAGGACAACTGGATGTGGCCGCGGCACACCGGGGACTTCGGCTTCTATCGTGCGTACGTCGGTGCGGATGGCAAGCCTGCGCCGTACTCGCCCGACAACGTGCCGTTCCGTCCCCGCCACCACTTGAAGATCTCCACGCGCGATCTCGATCCGGAGGACCTCACGCTTTTGGCCGGTTACCCCGGACGGACATCGCGCCTCGTGACGGCCGAGGAGGTGCGCGACGCGCAGACGTTCTTCATGCCGGAGTCGAATCGGTACCGGCGAGCGCTTCTCGAGATTCTGCACGCGCAAGGCCAAGACGATCGGCGCGTCCAGATCATCAACGCATCGCGCATCTCGGGGCTGGAGAACTATCACAAGAAGTACGAGGGGCAGCTCGAGGCCTTCGAACGCGACGACCTGCTGCGTACGAAGCTCGCCAGCGAGAAGCAGCTGGAAGAGCATTTCAGCGGCGACCCCGAGCAAGCAGCCCAGTACGCGGCGCTGCGCAAGGAGTTCAGCGCAATCCTGGCGGCAAGACGCGCCACGCGCGAGCGCGACATGCTGTACGACTGGCTGTACACCGCGTCGCCCATGCTCGGGCAGGCGGACCTGGTGTACCGCATGAGCGTGGAGCGCGAAAAAGACGACGACGAGCGCGACGAGGGCTACCAGGAACGTGACTGGCCGCGCAACAGAAGCCGCATCGAGCGCGTCCAGAAGAGCATCGCGGCCGAGAGCGACCGGGCTGGCCTGCGCTGGTTCCTGCTCGAAGCCGGCAACCTGCCCGAGGCGCAGCGCATCGCGGCCGTCGATCAGGCCCTGAGCGCCACGGGAAAAGAGGATGTCGAGCGCCGCGTGGATGCGTTTCTCGATGGGCTGTACGCCGACACTCGAATGGCGGAGCTCGATACGCGTCTGGCAATGTTCGAGGAGTCCACCGAACAGCTGGTGGCGCGCCAGGACGCCATGGTCGATTTCGCGGCGGCCCTGTATCCCCTTGGCGAGGAGATCGAAGAGAGCGATCGTGCCTTCCAGGGGGCGCAGTATCGGCTGCGCCCGCGCCTGATCGCTGCGATGCGCGCCATGAAGAACGGCCGCTTGGCGCCGGACGCCAATGGCACGTTGCGCGTGGGCTTCGGCGTCGTCGAAGGCTACGCGCCACGCGACGGCGTGTTCTACGCGCCGCAAACGACCGTGCGCGGCGTGCTCCAGAAGGACACCGGCGAGCGCCCGTTCGACAGTCCGGCGAGGCTTCTGGAGCGCGCGCGAGCGCGCGAGTTCGGCCCGTACGCCGATCCCGATCTCGGCACGCTTCCCGTCGGCTTCGTCAGCACGGTGAACGTGACCAACGGCAGCTCCGGATCAGCGGCGCTGAACGCCTGGGGTGAGATCATCGGGCTTGCGTTCGACATGAACTGGGAAGGTGTTGCCGCCGATTGGGTGGTCAACGAGGAGTACGTGCGCACCATTCACGTCGATTCGCGCTACATGCTCTGGGTGATGGACGCCGTCGACGGCGCGCATGGCCTGATGCGCGAGATGGGGTTGCCCGTGCACTTCGAGCCCTGACGCGCACCGCGGCCTCGAAGGCCACGATTCCAGCGTCGACGGTGCGCATTACGTTTGCAGCGTAGACGAAGTTTCGGCAGGTCAGCGAAGCACGACCATCTTGCGCGTGGCCGTGAGATCGGGCGTGCTGAGATGATACAGATAGATCCCGCTCGCGACGCGGCGTCCCGCGCGGTCCAGTCCGTTCCAGATGATCTCGTGCCGTTCGCGCGGCATCGTGCCACGCACGAGCTGCCGCACCAAACGCCCCGCGACGTCGTAGACGGCCAGGTTGACGTGTGCGTCCCGGGCGAGGTCGAAGCGAATGACCGTCGTCGGATTGAACGGGTTCGGCGCGTTTTGGAATAGCTGCGTGACTGAAGGGAGCGGATCGCGTGCCGGATGCGGATCCCGGGTGTCCGTGGCCGGATCCGGCTGCGCCTGCAAGCTGTCGGCCAGAAGTGCCGCGAAGATCTCCGAGACGAGGGCGGTCTTTTGGTTCCCGGGGACGCCGGGCGGGAGA
>JBFJHN010000493.1:0-3428 GCA_041613275.1 Candidatus Krumholzibacteriia bacterium
AGGCCCGGAGCGCAGACGCTCGGCTTCCTTGAACAGCTGGTTGGCGTTGTAGAACGTATTGAAGTAGGCACAGCCCGAACCCAGCACGCACAGGATCAGCCACGTTCGCGCTGCGGCGCGCGCGCCTCGCGATCGCGCACGCCCGCCGATGCGCGCGCTCGTGCTTCTCGAAGCCGTGGACATGGCAGCTCCCGAGCAGGGGCGGGTGAGACCGCACGGAGCGAGCCGTCGCGGTCGCAGTTGCGGCTCCCGGAACGTCAGGCCGTCTTGACGAGCTCTTCGCTCGCTTGCGGCGCGCGGTGGACCAGACGACCGCGGTAGACCGTCGCGACCACGCGACCGCGCAGCGTGCGTCCCAGGAAAGACGAGTTGCGCGAGCGTGAGTAGAGCTCCGACTCCGTCACGCGCCAGCGCTCTTTCAGATCGAGCAGCGCAAAGTTGGCGGGCGCGCCTGCCTCCAAGCGCCCGCCCTCCAGGCCGAATCGGCGCGCCGGCTGGACGCTCATGCGCTGCAACAGATCGACGAGAGACATCTTGCCACCGTGCACGAGCGTCGTGTACGCCGCGGCGAACGCCGTCTCCAAACCAATGACGCCGACCGGCGCGCGCTCGAGCTCGAGCTCCTTCTCCATGGGCGCGTGCGGCGCGTGATCGGTCGCGATCATGTCGAGCGTCCCGTCGACCAGGCCCTCGACGATTGCCTTGCGGTCGGACTCGGTGCGCAGCGGGGGGTTCATCTTGTAGTTCGCCGAGTACCCCACCAGCTCGCGGTCCGTCAGCTCCAGGTGGTGCGGCGTGGCCTCGGCCGTCACGTCCACCTTCCACTCGTTCTTCGCCAGCCGCAGGATGTCGACCGCGCCGCGCGTGGAAACGTGCGCCACGTGCAGCGCCGCTCCGGTCTCGCGCGCCAGCAGCACGTCGCGCGCCACACCGATTTCCTCGCATGCGGCGGGGATCCCCGGCACGCCCAGCTGAGTCGACCAGTAGCCTTCGTGCATGTGACCGCCGTGCGACAGCACCTTCTCCTCGGAGTGCGCGATCACCACCAACCCCAGCATGGATGCGTGCTCCAGCGCGTGGCGCATGAGCGCGGCGTTCTCCACCGGGCTGCCGTCGTCGGTCAACGCGCGCGCCCCCGCGGTGCGCAGCTCGTCGTACTCGCTCAGCCGTTTGCCCTCGCGATCCACCGTCAACGCCCCGGCGCAGTGCACGTCGCACACTCCCACCTCGCGCCCGCGTTCGAGCACCGTGCGCACGATGCCGCCGTGATCCAGCGCCGGGTCGGTGTTGGGCATCATCACCACGCTGGTGAAGCCGCCCGCGGCCGCAGCTCGGCTTCCGGACTCGATGTCTTCCTTGTACTCCTGCCCCGGCTCGCGGAAGTGAACATGGACGTCGACGAAGCCGGGTGAGAGATGCAGACCTGCGAGGTCGACGCGCGCCACTGTGTCCGGTGCCGCGCACGTGCCCTCGACGGCGACTTCGACGATCACGCCGTCCCGCACGTGCACCTCGCCGCGCTTCTCGATACCTGCGCGCGGATCCACGAGCACGCCGCCCGTGAGCACGAACTCCTGTGCAAGCGAATCGATTTCCAATCGCATGGGCGTTCTACTCCTCCAGAAACTTCAAAATCTCACGCAGGCGTCGCCGAGCGCTCGCCGGCTGTCGTGGCTGCGGGCGTCGTGCTTGCCGCGCGCGCCGGACCGGTGCCATCCGACGTCTTGCGCGCCCCGGCGCCGTCGCCGGCCGGGCTTCCCGCTTCCTGGCTCGCGCCGCCGGCGAACTGGTAGCACACCGCCATGCGCACGGCGACGCCGTTGGTGACCTGCTGCAGGATCACCTGGCGCGGCCCGTCGGCCACATCGGGGCTGATCTCGACGCCGCGATTCATCGGCCCGGGGTGCATGACGAAGCACTCCGGCTGCGTGTGCTTCAGGATGTCGTGGGTGATACCGAACAAGCGCATGTACTCGCGCGCGTTCGGGAAGTTCGAAGTACCGTGGCGCTCGAACTGGATGCGCAGCACGTTGATGACATCGGCGTTGCGCACGGCCGTCTTCAGGTCGTACTCGATCTCGACGCCCAGATCCTCGATGCGCTTCGGCATCATCGAGCGCGGACCGCACACGGTCACGTGCGCTCCCAGCGCGCGCAGACCCCAGATGTTCGAACGCGCCACCCGGCTGTGCGAGATGTCACCGACGATCGTCACGCGCCGCCCTGCCAGGTCACCCAGGCGCTGGCGCATGGTGTAGAGGTCCAACAGCCCCTGGGTGGGATGCTCGTGCGCGCCGTCGCCGGCGTTCACGACCGAAGCCGAGGTGTGCTCGGCCAGCATGTGCGGTACGCCCGCCATCTGGTGGCGCACGATCAGCATGTCCACCTTCATGGCCTCGAGGTTGGCCACGGTGTCGCGCAGCGTTTCGCCCTTCGACAAGCTGCTTCCCGAAGTAGAGACGTTGACAACGTCCGCAGACAGGCGCTTCTGCGCCAGCTCGAAGCTCACGCGTGTACGCGTCGACGGCTCGAAGAAGGCGTTGACGATGGTGCGCCCGCGCAGCGTCGGAACTTTCTTCACCGGACGTTCGAGGATCTCTTCGAACGAGCCAGCCAAATCCAGAAGGTGGGTCACGTCCCGGGCGTTCATCCCCTCGAGCCCGAGCAGATGCTTCGGCGGTTGCATCATTCCTTCATCTCCCCGACCAGAACCTGGTCCGAGCCGTCGATCTCGTTGACCTGCACTTTGATGATTTCGCGTTTCGAGGTGGGCACGTTCTTGCCGACGTAGTCGGCGCGGATGGGCAGCTCACGATGGCCGCGGTCGATGAGCACGGCGAGCTGGATGGACTTTGCGCGGCCGAAATCCATCATCAGCTCGTCGAGCGCCGCGCGGACCGTGCGTCCCGTGTACAGCACGTCGTCTACGAGAACGACGTTGCGATCGCGAATGTCGACTGGGATGCGCGTCTGACCGACACGCGGTTGCGCACCCAGCGTGGTGAGATCATCGCGATACAAGGTGATGTCGAGCGTGCCGACCGGCACCGAGACGTTCTCGTACTCTTCGATGGCGGACGCAATGCGCTCGGCCAGCTGCACCCCGCGGCGCTGAATGCCGACGATGACCAGGCTTGCCGGGCCGCCGTTGTGCTCGATGATCTCGTGGGCAATGCGCCGAAGCGCACGTTGCATCTGCTCCTCGTCCAAGATGGCCGCTTTGGCGACGTATTCAGCCACGACGCTCTCCCTGAATGACGCGCTCGGAAGTCGCGGGAGCAACGTCGTGCGCGCGCGAGCCGAGACGAGACCTGGAGTGGGGAACGGGCGCGGGGACAGCCGGACACAAAAAAAGCACGCCCATGCTGAGGGCGTGCGACATGCGCAGGCAGGGTGCGTCCATTGCCCTTTCCTAGCCTCACGGGACC
>JBFJHN010000494.1:0-3421 GCA_041613275.1 Candidatus Krumholzibacteriia bacterium
CAGGACCCTTCTGATCGAAGTCGTCGAAGACGTCATTGAAATCGTCGCGCAGCGCCATGTAGACGTGCGGAAACGTCCCGTCCATCCCGCTGCTCCACAGGAAGAACCCGCTCATCACACGATGGAGGTTCGGCCGTTGGATCCAGCTGGGCCAGTAGAACAGCTCGGGTCGCGGATTCTTCCGCGACGCGTCTGCGAAGACGGCTCGGCAGTAGTCGTGAAAAGGCTCGTCCGGAGCCAGGTTCACGCGCAGAGGGTTTGCGCGCTTCGCATAGGGGATGTAGGTGGCGTGATAGATCGGCAGGTCCACGCCCTCGGTGGAGAACCCCTGGCCACGGAACGAGCGTCCGGTGCGCGGGTCCACGAGGTCGTAGACCGAGTCATGCGGATCACACAAGCGGTCCTGCGTTTGCTTCAGGAGTGCGGTCGTGACCCGCCCGCCCACGGCATGGATCCGTCGCGACAATGGGATCTGCTCCACGAGGCGCGCTTCGCTGTTGCACTCGTCGATGGCGTAGAAGTAGGGCTCGAAGCCGCGTTCCTCGGCGATCCGGATGGCGGCCCGCAGATCGCGGTCGTCGCGCGGCGGCGTCAGCACGACGATGCGGTTCAGGCCCTCGGCCCGGGCGAGATCGAGCGTGCGTGTGAAACGTTCCTCGGACAACCACTCGACGCGCATGCTGTTGAGACCGTGGTCGCGGAGATCGCGCAGAGCGGCGACGTACTGCGCTTCGGTGACCGAGTGCGGTGATTGCTCGACGCCGGGATACAGGTGCTGGAAATAGATGCCGTGGATCTTCGGCGACTCGACGAGATCGAACTCCAGGACTTCCAGCTCGACGTCAACGTCGAGCGGCGCATGACCAGGGGAACCCAGCGTCACGCGTCCCGCGTAGAGCCCGGGTGCTGCATCGGGGGGCGTGTGCACGGTGAGCCACAGCTGCTTGGAAGTCCCCGAGGCCATTGCGGTGTGGAACGAGCGACGCAGCACCGGCAGCCGGCGCGAATGGCGGCGGAAGCGCGTGGCAACCTGCCGAATCTCGTCGAGACTCTCGAAGTCCAGCCGCTGCGCGGGTTCACTTCGCGTCGGCGGCTCGCTGACGAGCTGCGATGCAGCGACGCCCTCGGCGTACCAGGTGAGCGCGTCGAAATCGGCATCCGCAGCGTGCCGGCGTCCGTTCTGACTGCCCAGGAACAGCAGGGTCGGCCGCTCGCGCGCGACGAACCCGTCGTCCGACGCGAGGATGACGGCGTCGTCGAGGGCGCACGCGAAGCGCAATTTGCGGTTCGGAGCTTCACGCCACGTGAAGGCCACTCGGTACCACGTGTGCGCCTGCAAGGAAACGGAGCTCGACACCGATTGGTACTGCGGCTCGCCGCGATCGGATACCGCGAGGAGCGCGCCGCTCGCACCGTGATAGAAGAGTGACAGCTCGTCGCGCTCGCCCGCACGCAAGCTGAACAGGAAGTGCGCATCGCTGGCGTCGGGCGCGTTCCAATGCGGGCGGAACCAGAAGACGAGCGTGCCCTGTGCGTGCAGAGAGCTCGGAACAGGAAGAGCCAGCGCGTAGGTCGCATCGACGTGCAAGGCGCGGCCGTGGCGTCCGGCACGCAAGACGTCGTCGGGGACTTCGAAGCTCGCGCTGAGTTCTTGCGTGTCGTCATAGACCAGGAGCTCCGGCACCGCGACAGGGCGAAACGCGCGGTTCGGCTTGCCGTCGGGTCGCGCAAACACGTCCAAGCTGGCCTGCTGCCACACTTTCACGACGCGTAGGTCGATGGCGCGCCGCCCGATGCTGCCCTGCGCCCCGATGAGATCGCCGTAGCGCGCACGCAGCGATTCGATCGCGGCGCTTGCGTGCAGGCCAAGCGCAACCGATTCGATCTCGCCCGGCGCTGCGACCAGTTGAAAACGTGTGCGGTACTCGGACTCTGCGGGGCGGTACTCGGGCAGGACGAAGTCGAACCCAGGCTTGGCGAACGTCGCAACGGGAAGCGCGGGCGCCTCCGCCGGCGGCGTGGACGCGCCGTGGGCCTCGAGCCCCGCACGCTCGATTGCTGCGAAGCTGTCCTGCGAGGCCGGCGACGGCATCGCCGACGTGGACTCACCGGACGCCGGAGGCCGCGGGCCGTCGCACGCGCCCATCCAAAGCGCGCCGAGCACGAGCACACGTGCGGACTTCGACGGCGCAGCACGACGCAGGAGGATCATGGAAGCAGGCTAGTGAGGTGCGCGCAGAACCGCAAGCGCGGCGGCGGTCACTGCAGGAGAACGACGCGCAGCGTCTCGCGTTGCGCGCCGGCCTGGACGCTCACCCAGTACGCTCCGGATGAGACGTCGGCCCCGCGTGCGTCGCGGCCGTTCCAGCGTAGGACATGCGTCCCCGCACCCAGCGGCGCGTCGACGAGACGGCGGATCAGGCGCCCGCGGACATCGTGGACGTCGACGCGGACCTGCGCTGCCGAGAGCAGCCGGAAGCGTATTCGTGTGTGTGGATTGAAGGGATTCGGGAACGCGCGGAGCGAGTGCGGGGGCAAGACTCGCACGCCGTGCACTGCGCCGTCCCGGGCGCGCCGTTCGAAGGCCCCGGAGCTCGCGTTCTCGCCCGCGGGCGCGGGCGCGCTGACGAACGCCGAGGTGCACTCCTGTGCGGTCGGCGGACCCTCCCCGTAGCCGTTGCTCGCCGTGACCGTGTAGCACAACGTGCCGATGGGAACATCGAAGTCGACGTGGCTCTTTGCCGTCGACGGAAGCACCGCCACGGGCACGCTCGCTGCCCCATCGATGGATCGGTACACGGTATAGCGCGTGGGCGCGAGACCGAAGATCGGTCGCTGCCATTCCAGCTCGACCACACGATGCGTCGGCAGTGGGCCGGCCGTGATGCGCTCGGGCGTGTCGGGTGCCGCGCTTGGAGAATGCTGCGGATCCGCGGCGGCTTTCGCCGACCCGCGCGGCGCGCTGCGGCTCGACGACTCCAGGGCATGCGGCGTGCGATGGCGCGGATCGACCACGATCTCGTCGGCGGTGACGGTGAGACCTGAAGGCGCACCCGGCGCGCCGCGTGCCACGCACACCCATTCGGACAACGGGCCCTCGACGCCGCCATCGACCGCGCTCACCGCGTAGCACACGGTTCCATCCGGCGGCACGCCATCGGTGAACGTCGCTTGCGTCACCGGGGGGAACGTGAGCCGAGCCACGGGGCCTTCGTTCCGCGAACGGTAGACGTGATAGCTCTGAGGTGTCCCCGACGCCGGCGGAGACCACGCCATCTCGACGCGCGCCGGCGACGACAAGGCCGTGACCAACAGCGACTGTGGAGCCCCCGGGAGCGCCGCCCCTCCCGGATCTCCGAACGCATTCCACCACACGTTGCCGCCGCCGCGCGCCACCGCGGCGAGGCTGCCGGGTGGCAGG
>JBFJHN010000495.1:0-3417 GCA_041613275.1 Candidatus Krumholzibacteriia bacterium
ACGGCTTGGCCCCACGACGCCTGGGGGACGAGCACGGCCGAAGCGCACATCAGGAATCTGCAACGCCAATCGCATCGCGTGCGCTGTCGCAAGCTGCACCTCCGGATTGGGCTGCAAAGGTTGTCACACGTTGGACCAGGCTGGCAAGACGGCGGGGGCGAGCGCAACTCCTTGCACGTTTTTTGCGCGCGTGTGTACACGTTGGCGCAGCCCGTAGCTCAGCGAATCTGCAACCGCGTCCTGCGGTTGACTGCCGCGCTCGGGTGCCGCTTCACAAGCGCGTTTTGCCCCGGATGAGCGTTTTAGGCGCTTCTGAGGTCCCGGGGGCCGGCTTTTTTTCTGGAAACGCCCAGGTGTTTTGGTAATATGGCGGTGGGGTTTCAGACATTCCTGTTCGCAACGGTGGTTGTAGACGCATCGCAACCGACCGATTACTCGCTGCGCAGAACGGACGACCTCTCGCGACGGGGGAACCCGATCCCGAGCTTGCGTTTGTCGACTTCGGTGGCTACAGTGGCGCGCTGATGTGCCCGACCCTTCGCTGCCGTGTCGAAGTCAAAGACAGTTTCATGTGCGCCCAGCCGTAGCAAAAACAACAAGGCCTGGCCGCAAGAAGGGATGATTGACCATTCCTGCGCGAACTCGTGCCAAGAAAATGAAACGGAAGACGTCACCGCGAGCCAAGTCGACGAGGTCCAAGGCCACGCCGACCGCCAAGGCGACGCCTGCCCTCACCCAGGAGATGTTCGTTCACACGCTGGGTGTCTCCCTGCAGACCGCGCTTGCGCCGGTGCAGGAGCAGCTGCGGAGCCTTGCAGAAGCGATGGAGCGCCTCGAGCGCCAATTGAACGCAATCCAATCCGTACCCGCGGAATCTCCGGCCCCGGCGAGCCCGCCGCGCGCGACGCCGACGGCGCAGGCCGCGCCCGCGGCCGACGAGCCCGGTTGCCTGGTTCCCCGTTGCAAAGCAGCCGTCTTGGCCAAGCAGCTCTGCGAAACGCACTACCGCATCATGCGTCGCGCGCTGGCCAATGGCGAAGACTTCGATCCCAGCGCGCAAAAGCCCGCGCGGGCACGCGTCGCTTCGCGCTCGTGCGCTGAGGAAGGTTGCGACGACCCGCACTACGCGAAGGGACTGTGCCGGCGCCACTACATGGCTACGCGCTCGCGCATACGCGCGGCGGAGCGCCACGGAACGCCGGCCGCCGCGTCGACAAAGCCGTCTTCACCTTCGCCGCCCGCGGGTGCACAAGTGCGGCGCGCCTTTGCCTCCGATGCGGACACGGCGCCTTCCCCCCCGAGCAATGGGGGCCCCACCGCCACGATCCCTTCGCGCTTGTTCAGCGAGCCCGGGGCATCCACCTCGTCGTCGCGCGAGGCTTTGCCCACTGCCGAGGTCGTTTCACGCGTCGTCACGCAGTATCGCGGCGGACTGGACCGGGTTGCAGAAGTTCTAGGCCGGAACAAGCGCACGCTGATGGAGCTGCTGGACCGGCTCGACCTCATGCCTTTCGTCACACGCGTTCGGGAAGCGGAGCGCCAGCGCATCGAGTCCGCCACGCTACGCGAGCGCCTCGACGACCTGCTCTTTCGCGAGAAGCTGCTCGACGACCTCGGCTGCCTCAAGGACGTCGATGAGCGCGCACGCTTCGAGGTCAAGAGACGGTGCGCAGATCTCGCCAAGAATTCCGAAAGCATCGAAGAGGCCTTGCAACGACTGGCTCGTGACCTCGAGCTCGACGATGCGGGGATGAAGCGCCTCGTCTGGCGGTATGACTTGCGTCGTTATCTGCGCGGGTTGAAGCTCAAGTCCGAGAGTGCGCCCGTGCGCTCCCGCTGAGGACGAATCCGAGACACGTGATCCACAACAGAACGATGCGTCGAGCAGTTTGCACGAGCCGCGCGTGGCGTAAAACGATCGCGCCCCGTCGGAGTGCGCCCTCGCCCGCGACCCCCGCGGCCCCTGCGCGTCCGAGCGTGAACTGTGCGCGATTCGCTCGGCTCACGCTCGTCGTTCTGACCGCCATCGCAGTCGCCGCCGCTGCTTCGGGCTGCTCGCTGTCCTCCACCGTCGTGCCGCCCGGATCGCTGCCCGTTCCTGCGGAGCCCGCGAACAGCATCGATACGATCGTTCTGCTCATCGGGGATGCCGGTCTTCCGGATCTCGAGAATCCCGAGCGCGTGCTCGAGGTGTTGCAGGCAGAGGCATCGCAGCATCCCGAGAAAACCGCGGTGGTGTTTCTCGGCGACAACATCTACCCCGACGGTTTGCGTGCTCCGGACGGCAACAAGCGTGAGCAAGATGAAGCCGCGCTGCTCGCGCAGATCCACGCCGTGCGCGCAGCCGGTGCGCGTGGGATCTTCGTCCCCGGGAATCACGACACCTACTCTGGCGGCACCGTTGCGCTTCGGCGTCAGGCGGACTTCATCCGCGAGCACGGCGGTTCACGCATCGTGTACGGCCCCACCGCCGGCTGTCCGGGCCCGGAGACCGTCGACGTGGGAGAGCGCGCGCGGATCGTACTTCTCGACAGTCAGTGGTGGCTCGACGAGCGCGCGGTGCCCGAAGGGACGTGCGCGATCAACACGCGCGAGGAAATCGTCGGCGCGTTGCGTGAAGCGCTCGCAACGGCAGGCGACCGCCACGCCATCGTCGTCGCGCATCACCCGATGCGCACCCATGGCTGGCACGGTGGTCACGCCGACTGGCGTGACCATCTGTTTCCGCTCTCGCGTGTCTCGTCCGTGCTGTGGATCCCGTTGCCCGGCATCGGATCGCTGTATCCGCTGTGGCGACGTTCGGGGCGCGTCAAGCAGGACATCTTCTCCGCGCGCTACGAGCGCATGATCGAGGACCTTCGCAAGAGCTTCGGCCCGGTGCCACCTTTGATGCACGCGGCCGGGCACGATCACAATCTGCAGCTCTTCGGCCCCGATGCCGCACACCCGTGGACACTCGTCAGCGGTGCGGGCTCGATCGAGCGCGTCGACCCCGTCGGCCATGGCGACGACAACATCGTCGTCTCGCCTTTCGCCGGGTTCTTCCGTCTCGACCTCCTCCACGATGGCCGCGTCCGCCTCGAGCTCATCGAAGTGCACGAAGACGGCCGCGTCGAACGTCCCTGGTCCGACTGGCTCCACCACGACGCCTCCTCCAACTGAGCGCTTCCGTCCGCACCGCAAACCGTCCGATCCACAGCCGTGCGCCCGGAGCCTCACCTTGCTCGAAGCGCGCTGGCTTCCTACACTGTGCGCAACGTCGTTCGCGGGAGGGCCGCCATGGCCGATCTGAGCCTTCGTTTCGCAGGAATCTTCTCCCCCAATCCGTTCTGGCTGGCCTCCGGGCCACCCACCAACTCCGGCGACCAGGTGAAACGCGCCTTCGATCTGGGTTGGGGCGGCGCGGTGTGGAAGACG
>JBFJHN010000496.1:0-3411 GCA_041613275.1 Candidatus Krumholzibacteriia bacterium
AGGGGATCACGCCGGAGCCGTAACGCACGCCATCGTTCACGACGAGCCTACGCCGGTCGAGTCGTTACGCGCCGACATTCCCGACGAGCTCGCGCGCTTGGTGGGGAACGCGCTGCGCAAAGAACCGACCGAGCGCGCCGACAGCGCCGCGATGTTGCGCGCTCTCGAAGCCACGCAGAATCCCGCGCTGAACTCGGCCGCGACCGTACAGCTCCCGGTCCCCGAACGCGACCGCAGCGGTCGGATGCGCGTCGTCGCAATGGCGTTCGGAGTTCTTGGTTTGTTCGCGGCCTTCGCTTGGATCTCGGACCGCTTCGCGTCGGGCGGACGCTCCGTCGGCGACATTCTTGCCGTAGCGCGTGAGCGCGCCGACGTGGGTGACTACCACGCCGCGTTCGTCGCCGCCAAGGAGGCGGACCGCGTTGCACCGGACGATCCACGGCTGGCGGAGCTCTGGCCGCTCGTTTCGGAGGTGGTGGACGTGAAGACGACTCCTGCGGGAGCAGACGTCTTCACCCAGCCCTACGCAAGCGATGACACGACCTGGACGCACCTGGGGCGTACGCCGCTCGAAGAGCTTCGCGTGCCCTCTGCGCTCATGTTGTACCGCTTCGAGAAGCCCGGCTACGACAGCGCAGTTCGCGCCTCGATGTTCGCGGCCGAGCTGACGCTCGAGGTCGGATTGACCCCGGCGGGCACGGTGCCGCCCGAGATGGTGCGCGTCGATGGCGGCCGCGCCTTCGGCTGGCTCGCCGGCATCAACCCGTTCACGGATTTCACGCTCGATCCGTATCTGATCGATCGCTTCGAGGTCACGAACGCCGACTACAAGCGTTTCATCGACGCGGGTGGCTACGAGCGCCGAGAGTTCTGGCAACATCCGTTCGAGAAGGACGGGCGCACGTTGACGTGGCAGGAAGCGAGGGCCGCGTTCGTCGACGCCACCGGACGACCGGGACCTGCGACGTGGGAGCTGGGCACCTTCGCCGAGGGAACTGCGGACCATCCCGTCGGAGGCGTGAGCTGGTACGAAGCCGCGGCCTATGCAGCCTTCGCGGACAAGAGCCTGCCGACGCTCTTCCACTGGGTGCTCGCGTCCGGCACCTGGATCAGCAGCGAGATCACGCCGCACAGCCAGTTCGGCGCGGCGGGACCGGCCGCCGTGGGGCACCGCGACGGCCTCGGCCCGTACGGCACGTATGACATGGCCGGAAACGTGCGCGAATGGTGCAGCACCGACTCGGGTCGAGGACGCTACATTCCCGGCGGTGCGTGGGACGACGACGCCTACATGTTCCGTAACGCCAGCGTGCGCCCCGCCCTGGATCGTTCGACGCGCAACGGATTCCGCTGCGTGCGTTATCTCGGCGACGGCCAGCCTCCGGAGGCCTCGACGCGCATCGTCGAGCTGACCCAACGTGACTATCGCAGTGAGACGCCGGTGTCCGACGAGCTCTTCGAAGTCTACCGTCAGCGGTTCCTCTACGACGATCAACCGCTCGATCCCATCGTCGAAGCGGTGGACGAGTCACATTCGCATTGGGTGCGCGAGAAGATCTCGGTCACGTCGGTTTACAACAGTGAGCGCCTCCCGCTGTATCTCTTCCGCCCGCGTAACGCGACGCCGCCGTACAAGACGGTGATCTTCTACCCGGGAACGGGATCCACGTTCAGCAACGCCTTCGATAGCGCCTTGGCCAAACGCGAGCGCTCCTACGTCGACTTCGTCATCCGCAGCGGTCGCGCTCTGGTGTACACGGTCTTGCGCGCTACGCACGAACGCAACGAGGGCCTCGAGTCGACCTGGCCGAACGACAGCCATCGGTACGTCGATTACTTGACCTGTTGGGTCAAGGACCTCCGTCGCGCCATCGACTACGTCGAGACGCGTGACGACATCGAAGTCGAGACGTTGGCGTACTTCGGCTTCAGCTGGGGAGCGCGCTACGGCGCCATCGTTCCGGCCGTGGAGCCGCGCCTGAAGGTGAGCGTTCTGTGGTCGGGCGGGCTGGTACAGGCTCGGGCGCGTCCCGAGGTGGACCAGTTCACGTACGTGACGCGCGTGAACATTCCCACTCTCATGATCAACGGGCGCTACGACACGACGCATCCGGTGGAGACCGCACAGAAGACGATGATCGACTTGATCGCGACGCCCGCTGAGCACAAACGCCACGTCCTGTACGACGCCGGACACATGCCGCCGCGCAATGCGCTCATTCGGGAAACGCTCGATTGGCTGGATCGCTATCAGGGGCCGGTTCGGCGTGCCACGGAGCCCAGCAGCTGAACCGCAGCGAGCGCTGCAGCTGGGTGAGAACTACGCTTCGTCCAGAATCTCCGTGAACTCCATGATCCAGTTGGTCTCCCACGTGCCCGAGCGTTCGTCGAAGTAGGCCTGCTCCCACCGCGCACTGTGCTCGGCGATGTCGCACCAACGGAACCGCATCCTGTAGTTCTTGCCCTTGTGCGTTTCGGTGCCGAAGAAATCGCCAACGCCGGCCTCGAACCGCCCCACCACCTGCTCCGTGACGCGGTACGAAAGCGTGTCGCCCCAGTAGATCGTCCACTCGTGCGAGTTCGGGTTGAACACGCGCACGCTGATCGCCTCGAAATCCTGGCCGCCCTGGCTGCCGACGTAGCGGTCGATGTTTCCCATACCGCCCAAGATCTTGCGCACGTCCGTGAGCTGCGCTTCGCTCTCCGTCCACTCCTCACAACCCACGAGGCGCTCCTTCAAGATGCGGTTCTTGATGCGCCAATCCTTGCCCACGAGAAAGTCGAAATCGTGCATCGATCCCCCACCCGCGGCGCCGCTACCGGCGAAAGACCAAGAAGTACTGTTCCGGCAAGAAGTCGTACCGAGCCACCAGCGTGTAGCCGGCTTCACGCATCTCGCGCTCGACGTGCACGGGCGCGAGCTTGTGCGGCGGGCCGCGCTGGGACTCGAGGCGGTAGTCGACAATGGCGATGCGCGCGTCGTCGGACAGCTGATCGCGCAGACGCTGGAAGTAGTCCAACCGGCCGTCGATATGATGATAGGTGTTGCAGATGAACACCAAATCGACAGGCTGGGGCAGATGCGGATCGTCCGGCGCGGCCAGAACGCTGACGAGATTGCGCAAGCTTTCTCGTCGAGCACGATCGTTCAGGAAGAAGACCATCGAGGGCTCGATGTCGACGCCGTACACGTAGCCGCGCGGCAGGCGACGCGCGAAGCGCACGGGAAAGTAGCCCGTCGCCGATCCGATGTCGGCGACGACCAGATCGTCACGGTCGACGAGAACACTCACGACGGAGTCCGGCAGCTGCCACGCGTCGCGTGCCGGATCCTCGAAGTGCGCCGCCCATTCCTTGGCGTTCTCGAAGCGATGGTCCGACGTGGCGTGATCGTCGCGGTGCCGATGCCGC
>JBFJHN010000497.1:0-3407 GCA_041613275.1 Candidatus Krumholzibacteriia bacterium
GCTGCGCGGGCTGGTAATCGGCGTCCTTGCCGCTTGCGAACTCTTCGATCTCCTTGCTGATGCGCATGCTGCACCAGTCGTGTCCACACATGGCACAGAAGTCGGTGTCGACGTCGAGATCTTCGTCGTGCAGTGCGCGCGCCGTTTCACCGTCGAACGCCAGCTCGAACTGCTTGGGCCAGTTGAGCGCCGCCCGCGCGCGCGACATGTCGTCGTCCCACTGGCGCACGCCTTGAACACCGCGGGCGATGTCGCCCGCGTGCGCGGCAATCTTGTAGGCAATGCAGCCGTCCTTGACGTCCTGCGCCTTCGGCAAACCCACGTGCTCCTTGGGCGTCACGTAGCACAACATCGCGGCTCCGGCGCGTGCCGCTTCCGTGGCGCCGATGCAGCTGGTGATGTGGTCGTAGCCCGGAAAGACGTCGGTGACCAGCGGACCCAGAACGTAGAACGGCGCGTCGTCGCAGATCTTCTGCTGGATCTGCATGTTCCAGGCGATCTCGTGCAACGGTACGTGCCCCGGACCTTCCACCATGACCTGCACGCCCATCTCGCGCGCGCGATGTGTCAGCTCGCCCAGCACTTCGAGCTCGGCGATCTGCGCCGCGTCGCCGGCGTCACGGGTGCAGCCCGGACGCACGCCGTCGCCCAGCGAGTACGTCACGTCGTACTCGCGCATGATGGCGGTAATCTCGTCGAAGAGGTCGTACATGGGATTCTGCTTGTTGTTGTGGATCATCCACTTCGCGAGAAGCGAGCCGCCGCGCGACACGAGCCCCGTGACGCGTTTGGCGATGAGGTGCAGGTGCTCCTTCTTCACGCCCGCGTGGATCGTGAAGTAGTCGACGCCCTGCTTCGCCTGCGCTTCGACGCCCTTCAGAATGTCGTCGTAGGTCAGGTCCTCGAGGCGCGTGTCCAAAATCATCGAATAGATCGGCACGGTGCCGATGGGAACCGTGCTGTGATCGAGAATGGCCTGTCGGCACGCGACCAGGTCGCCGCCCGTCGACAGATCCATGACCGTGTCCGCGCCGCAGCGCTGCGCCCAAAGAAGCTTCTCGACTTCTTCCTGCGTGCTGCTGCTCACCGGCGAGGCGCCAATGTTGGCGTTGATCTTCGTCGTCACCATACGGCCGATGCCCATGGGATCGAGCCTCTTGGGAGCCGACTGACCGCGGAGGAAATCGGGATCGTCGATCTCGTGCTTGCGCTGCGAAATCGTCTGGTTCACCCAGAAACGCGCGTCGTCGCGTGCGCCGGGATGTCCGGGCTGCGCGTCGGGGTACGGCAGACCGTGAAACGGCGGCGGCACGGATGTGCCGTTTGCGGCGGCGCCCGAGCCGTTGCCCGGCCGTTCGTCGTGCGTGACCTGCGGAGCACGGCCGCCGCTGCCGGCCAGATGTCGCTTGTTCGCGGGAATGACGAGTCTTCCGCGCGCCACTTCGTCGCGGATGAACTCGGGAGTCACGTTTTCGCGCTGCGCAACGCGCCGCATCTCGGCGGTCGTGATTCCTGCGCGCGCGGCTTGGAGCTGGGTCATGTCGCACTCTCCCCGTGCTCGGGTCGCACGTGCGCGGCCATAAAGAAAGGCCGCAGCGGGAGCGGCCGGAAACGAGCGGCGATCGCCCGTGCAGTCAGCTGCGGTCCGCTTCCCTACGCCGGTCTGAACCGGTTCAGGTTCGAGGGGTATGCTCTCAGCCCTTGCAAAGGGCACCCCCAGCGAATGGCGCCATTGTAGCAGCCGCACGCCAACGCACAACCCCCCGGAACGACACGGCGATCCCGAGACCCGCGGCGGCGAACAACGCGCTGCCTGTGACGGCGGAGCCCGAGCTGCGTCGAATCCAACAGCGCGCCAAGGCATGCGGCGTCGCGGACCCGCCGCCACGCGCGCCTCACGATCCTGGCGGAGGGAGTCCCCATGCGGACCTGGAAAGCTTTGCGTGTTCGAACGTCGTTCGTCGTGGCGTTGGCAGCAGCCGTCTCGAGCCTGGGATGCGGCGGGACGGACGGAGATGGTGGCACCGGGCCCGGGCCGGGTGGCGGCAGTAACCCGACCGTAAACGCGATGTCGTCGGGCATCGACGAAGCCGTGAAGACCTACCTCGACGGCAATCAGGGTGCTTACGAAAGCGTCGCGGTCTTTGGAGCCTTGGCGGCGCAGATCTTCACCAAGCCGCACGTTGCGGCCGCGAAGGAACCCGGCCGCGGTATGGACCGACAGGAATGTCTCAACCCCGAGCTGTTCGGCACGACGTACGCTTTCAACGGCAGCGAGTACGCCGCCTCGGAGCGTACGGGCGCACCGGCGAACGGCGTGCGCTTCGTCGTCTACGAAGTGCAAGGCGGCGTTGCCACGACGAACGAGATCGGGCATCTCGACGTGTCGTGCACCGGCACGCCGACCCGTCCCAACCTGCAGGTCTCGCTCGTCATCCACGACGTGACGATCCTGAGCATCACGACCACGGGCAACGTCAATCCCAACAACGGCGGCGCCAGCCTGTTCCACAACGGTTTCCTGAGCTCGTCCGACGGAACCAAAACTCAACCGTTCGAAGGCGGAGTGTCCCGCGCCGGCGCGCCCGCATCGCGCATCGGCCATTCATTTTCGTTTCGTGTCCTTCCGGAACTCGAGATTGCGTACGGAGAGCTTCACGACGGTGGTACGGAAGTGCTGACGACGACGGCCGCCGCCATCGGCGGGCCGGTCAACCGAATCGACTGGGAGGTGCGCATCACGCTCGACGCGATGCTCGACGGCGCCATCAACAGCGGAGCGACGGAGTGGTCGGACGGGTTCTCGGACGGCGAGCTCTGGGCATGCGTTTCCGGAAGCGTGGCGAACGCCAGCTTCTTGAACGCCCAGGAGGCTGGCTGCACCCCGGTGTTCTACCAGAGCTCCGTTCCGACGTCGTTGGACCCGGCCGACCTCGCCAACATGACCGCGGCGTACCACGGATTGCGCGAGCTCTACCTGGCCCTGCGCCAGTTCGCCGACGTCGGTCTCGCGGTCCTGACTCCGCCAGCCGGCTAGAAACGCCGGCCGCGTCCTCACGAAACCGCACAGCACGAAGAGCGCGCTCGGCCTCGCAACGGTCGAGCGCGCGTGCGCCTGGAAGCCCGCGGGCCAGGAGACTGGCACTGCGGCCCCGCGACATGCAGAATCCTGGCATTCAAGACATCGGGCCGTCGCAGGAGGGGACGCGTTGCAGAGCAGGTATCCGTACTGGCTGGCGGGAGAGGCCTTCGCGCCGAACCATGATCTGATCGTGCACGACAAGTTCAGCGGCGAGGAGGTCGCGCGCGTCGCCATGGCGGACGAAGACGCCATCGACCGTGCCATCGCCGCAGCGGTCGATTCCCAGGACGCCATGCGCGCGCTCGCCGCCTTCGAGCGCCAGGCC
>JBFJHN010000498.1:0-3404 GCA_041613275.1 Candidatus Krumholzibacteriia bacterium
AATAGCGGTCGTGCGACTTGAGGTTCTGGACGTAGGCGCCCTGCAGGTCGCCGATGCCCGACACGCCGAACGCCACGCTGTCGGTGGCGGGCTTGATCGTGTAGCCCTGGAAGTTGCGGTGCAGCCGGCGCTCGCGCAGCGCCGTGGCCAGCTCGTCTTCAGGAACGGCGAAGTGGTCCATACCGATGAGCTCGTAGCCGGCCTCGCTGAACTTGCGCAGTCCCAGGAGATACAGCTGCACCTTGAGCTCGGGCGGCGGCAGCATGTCTTCGGTCATGACGTTCTGGTTGCCGGCCTTCCACGGCACGAAGGCGAAGCTGTACATCGCCACGCGGTCGGGCCGCATGTCGATGATCGAGTCCAGCGTGCGCTCGAACGTCTCCGGCGTCTGCAGCGGCAGACCGTAGATCAGGTCGACGTTGATGCCGCCGAAGCCCTGCTTGCGGCAGAACTCGAAGAGCTCACGCGAGCTCTCCTCGCTCTGGTAGCGGTTGATGATGGCCTGCACCTCGGGCGTAAAGTCCTGCACGCCCATGCTCAGGCGATTGAACCCGAACTCACGCAGCACCTCGATGTGCTCGTGCGTCGTCACGCGCGGGTCGATCTCGATGGCGACCTCGGCGTCGGGCAGGATCTCGAAGCGGTCGAGCACCGTCTGATGCAGCTGGCGCAGCTCGGCCGGCGAGTAGTACGTGGGCGTGCCGCCGCCCCAGTGGTACTGCGCCACCCTGCGCCGGTGCGGCAGATGCTTGGACACGAGGTCGATCTCGCGCTCGATGTAGCCCAGGTACTCCGTGGCGCGCTCGCGCTTGCGCGTGATGACCACGTGGCAGCCGCAGAACGTGCAACGCTCTTCGCAGAACGGCAGGTGGAAGTACAGCGAAAGCGGCTCGTCGCGGACGGCGTCGGCGGCTTCCAGTTTCTTGGCGTAGTCGGAGGCGCCGACGCCCTCGTGGAACTCCACGGCGGTCGGGTACGACGTATAGCGCGGCCCTGGCCGGTCGTAGCGCCGCAGCAGCTCGGGCGTCACCGCCACGTCGAATGCCTTGTCGGACTTGCTCATACGCCTCCCACACGGATATTAGGACGTCGACCGCAGAACCGCCAGACCGGCGTCGCCGCAGCATGGCCAGGGCGCGGAGCCGGCGGGTACGCCGACGGACCGGAAGCGCGGTCATTCGTTGCAGCAGTTGAACAGGAACATGGCGATCTGACCGGCGATCCATCGTCTCCCAGGTCACGAACCGGGCCGGCAGGTGCGGAAGTCTACGGAGAGCGCGGCGCAGAACGGGCGCGTGCCTGCTGGCGTGCCTTGGCGATGAGGAAGCGCCCCGTTTGCTCGGTGAACGGCCAGTTCAACCGCTCGGCGCGGGGAACGAGGAAGGCACGCGGCAGCGGTGTGGTCACGTTGCTCTCGTACCACGCGACCGCGGCCTGACCGCTCTCGCGTTCCGCCCGCTCGCAGAACTCGAACAGCTGCACGCCCAGACGCGTGGGTTCGCGGAACGGGCCCGCCGGAACGTGCGACGCGATCGATTGCAGCGTGTGCACGAGCTCCGGTCCTTGAAGAAAGCGTCCAGCCCCGCGCTGCACGCGCGGCGCGTGGTCGCCCAGCCACGGGTCGTCCAGCGTCATGATCGGCATGTTCGCCGGCAGGGCCGGCCGCACCGGTCCCACGAGAAACATTGCTGCCGCATCCGGCGTGGCCAGCATGGGCTCGCGCAACACAGGCCGCGCGCCGAGCCCGCGGCAACGGGCCGCCAACACATCCCAACGCGGCCCGTCGGCTGTTTCCTTCCACCCGATGAGAACCACGCCCGCGCTGTACGGCTGGAAGTCGGCGATCGCGAGCCAGGCGTTCGGGAACACTTCGGCGAACGTCGTCGCGATACCCCAGAAGCCTTGCGCGTCGAGCTGGAAGAGCGGCAGCCACTGCGCGAACAGTCCGCCTGCGCGCAGGCGCGTGCGCACCGACTCGAAGTGCTCGCGTGTGAACAGCGTCGCCACGCCCGATCGCCAGGGAACGAACAAATCACCGACGACCACGTCGTACTGATCACGCGTCGCGCGGAAGAACATGCGCCCGTCTTCGACGACGACGCGCGAACGCGGCTCCGTGCACACCTGGGCATTGGTCTCGCTGAAGTGTGCGCAGGCGAGGTTTGCAATCTGTGCAGACAGCTCGACCGAGGTCACCTGCGTGATGCCGGGGTCATGCAGGGCGGAGCTTGCGGTGATGCCGGTGGCGAGCCCGATGAACGCGGCGCTCCGCGGCTCCGGATGCAAGAGCAGCGGGATGAAGCCGAGACGCGCTTGCTGGGCACGATTGCTCGTACCGCCCAACGAGTAGGTGTTGTTCCACTTGATCCGACGGTCGCCCATCTGCGCGCGCTCGATCACCGCGGCCACGCCGTCCGCACCGCTGCTGGTGGCGACGACGGCTTCGCCGTCCGTCAGATGCGCTACGGGAAGCGAGCCGGGATTGCCGACGACGAACACCAGAACGCAAATCGTCGCGAGAACGAACAGCGGCGTACGCCCGCCCGCGACGCGGCGTGCGACGACGAGTCCAGCCGCCAGCAAGACGACTCCCCAGGCGGCGATCGACCACCACAGCCCCAGGTGCGGCATCGCCACGTGGTTGGCGAGCAGCAACCCGAGCATGGCGCCGGCGGCGTTGACGCCGAGAAGTCGACCCCAGCGCTCGCCCACGCCGCCGGGAAGCATGCCCACTCCGGAGAGAACCAGAGGGAACACCCACCCCGACAAGACGAAGACCGGCCCGAGCACCAGCGCGCCAACACCGACGATGCGCGCGATGTATGCGTCGAGCCCCACGGAGCCGCCGCCAAAAGGCGCCAAGCCGTCGGTGACTTCGAAGAACAAGCGCGGAAGTGCCGCCGTGGCGCACGCGGCAAGAAGCAGGACGAGCGCGGCGCGTCGCCACGCGGTGGCCGCGTCCAGTCGCCAGGCTTGAGTCACGAGCGGTCCGACGGCAAGCGTCGTGATGACGATCACCAGCACCGTGGCAAACGTGTAGCCGGAGTTGTGCAAGACCTGACTGAACAGGTGCAGCGCGAGGATCTCGAGACCCAGGACGGCGAAACCGGAGATCCCGGCGAGCCACAGCCAAGAGTAGCGCGCGCTCGGAAACGCGCGGTCGGCGTGCCGTTCCGTGTGCGCGGCTCGCGAAGCGGCACGCGGCGACGCCGCTGCGGTTGTCGCGTTCGCGCCGCCCCGGCGCGCCTGCGAAAGCGCGAACAGCGCGAGCGCTAGGCTTCCCGCCATCAGCGTGACGAAGGCGGCGCGCATGCCCAGGCTCGGGATCAGGAAAAACGTCGCGAAGACGATGCCGAGGGCGCCGCCCAGCGTGTTGAGCCCGTAGATGACGTTGCCTTCGCGAC
>JBFJHN010000499.1:0-3394 GCA_041613275.1 Candidatus Krumholzibacteriia bacterium
ACGGCCCCGGCGACGAAGTACGGGGGGAAGATGGTGGTGTGCCACCCCGGGACGACGGACGTCGCGAAGTCGAATGAAACGACCGAGTGCACCGACAGAACCAGCGGCGTGGAGATGCCGGCGAGGATCAGATAGGCCCGCTCGTAGTGCTGCCAGTGGCGATGAGCGCCGCGCCAGCCGAGCGCAAAGAAGCCGTAGATGCGCTTCCGCGTCAGGTTCTTCGAGCGGTCCCGCAGCGTGGCGAAATCGGGGATCAGGCCGACGTACCAAAAGATGACGCTGATCGTCAGATAGGTGCTGACCGCGAAGACGTCCCACATGAGCGGGCTCTTGAAGTTCGGCCACATGTCCATCTGGTTGGGCAGCGGGAAGAGGTAGTAGTCGAACCAAGGCCGGCCCGTGTGAATCGCAGGGAACAAACCCGCGCAGAGCACGGCAAAGACCGTCATCGCCTCGGCGAACCGATTGATGCTCGTTCGCCACTTCTGTCGGAACAGGAAGAGAATCGCGGAAATCAGCGTGCCGGCGTGGCCGATACCGATCCACCAGACGAAGTTGGTGATGTCCCACGCCCAGTAGATCGGTGCGTTGTTCCCCCACGCGCCGACGCCGATGTAGAACAGGTACGCGAGCGCGGCGCCCATGATGCCGAGTGCCGAAACCGAGAGAAGGAACAGCAGCCACCAGCCGCGCGGGGCTGGGTTCTCCGTGACGCCCGCAATCGTCTCGGTGATGTCGTTCGGCGTCGTCCCCTCGGGCAGAAGCGAGGTCTCGCCGATTTCTTCGATGGGTGCGTCGTAGCTCATGGGCTCCTACCCACGTCCCTTCACGTTGGGGTTCGGGTTTCGAATCCGGGCCAAGAACGTCGTCCGGGGACGCGTACCGATTTCGGCGAGCAGTTTGTAGCCTCGGTTGACTTCCGCGAGCCGCGCGACCTTGCTCTTCGGGTCGTTCAGATCCCCGAACGTGATCGCGCGGGTTGGGCAGGCCTGCTGGCACGCGCTTTGGATGTCGCCGTCCTTCAAATCGCGCCCGTCTCGCTTGGCAGCGAGCTTGCCCTCCTCGATGCGCTGAACGCAGTACGTGCACTTCTCCATCACGCCGCGCATGCGGACGGTGACGTTGGGGTTGAACTGAAGCTTTCGGGACTCGGGGAACTCTTTGTAGGTCCCGAACTTGTCGTCCAAATGCCCGTGCCAGTCGAGATAGTTGAACCGGCGCACCTTGTAGGGGCAGTTGTTCGCGCAGTAGCGCGTCCCGACACAGCGGTTGTAAACCATGTCGTTCAGGCCCTCGGGCGAGTGCACGGTCGCGTTGACGGGGCACACGTTTTCGCAGGGCGCTTCCTCGCACTGCTGGCAGGTCACCGGCTGGACGGCCACTTCGGGATCATTCTCATCGTCGCCCACGAAGTAGCGATCGATTCGCAGCCAGTGCATCTCGCGCCCGCGTTCGACCTCGAACTTGCCGACGGCGGGGATGTTGTTTTCGGACTGGCAGGCGACGACGCAAGCATTGCAGCCCGTGCATCCGTTGAGGTCGATCACCATCCCCCACTGGTACCCATCGCTGTAGTCGACCTGTTTCCATAGCGGCGGGACGCTCTTGGGATCGACCGCGCGGTACGACGCGAAGTCGGGTTCCTGCTTGTATTCGTCGAGTGTTGCATCGATGGCGATCGGCCGGCCTTCCATCCGATCGTGCGTCTGCGTCTGAACGATGTTGTAACGTTCGGCTAGCGCCTCGACCGTCACGCCCTCGACGAACGCCATACCGTCGCTCGTGCGAAGCGGATTCACGTCGAAGCCTTTGCCATTGCCGTAGCGACCCGCCGCGGTCCGGCCCCAGCCTAGCGTCAACGCGATGCTGTAATCGGCTTGGCCTGGGACGATCCATGCGGGCACCTCGATCTTCGCGTCCGCCTTGGTGAGCCTCAGCATTTGGCCGTTCCGGACGCCGAGCTCTCTCGCGGTGGCCGGGGAGATCAGCGCCGCGTTGTCCCACACGATCTTGGTCATCGGGTGAGGAAGCTCGAGTGCCCAGAGGTTGTTGGCGTGCTGGCCGTCCCAGAGGGCGGGGTCGGGCTCGAACGTCACCTCGAAGTTGTCCCTGCCGGCACGCGCCGAGCCAGACGCAGGCGCCTCCAACGCAGCCACGATGTCCGTCGTCTTGAACTGCGCATCACCTGCCTGCGGCTTGAGCAAAAGGCCGCTGTGAAGACCCGACCGCCAAACCTGCGCCGTGCTCACGCCGTCGGGCTTGAATCCAAACGTCAGCAGCGCGCTCGTGTTCCTGTCGAGCTCTGTCTTGTGCGTCTCCTTGACGATGTCGTACCCCTTGGTCGTCTTCTCATCGATCAAGACGGCAAGCAGCTCGATGGGGCTGCGGCCTCCATAGATCGGTGCGATCAGTGGCTGCTGCACCGACACGGCACCGTCCACGCTCTGCTGGTCACCCCAGGTCTCGAGCTCGTGCGCGAGCGGCGCGTGCCACGAGCAGAGCTCCGAGGTTTCGTTTCGATGGCTCGACAGGTGTAGCGACGTGAGCCCGTCGCGGCCGAGCAGCTCCGCAAAGCCGACGTCGGCGGGGGCGTCGTACGCGGGATTGCCGCCAAGCAGGATCAGCGTAGTGATCGCCTCTTGGTCGTTCTTGAGCGCGAGGATGCTCTCCCGGCAGGATGCATCCTCGACGTCGATGGCAGGACCGATCCAAGCGGTCTTGTTGGCGTTCCCGAGCGCGCCGTTGATCGCAAAAGTCATCGCGTGCACCACCGGAGGCTGACCGGCGCCCGCGACGACGACGGACTGTCCTCTGTTGGCCACGAGGTCGGCGGCGACCGCGCCCAGGAGCTCGACGTCGATGCCGTCGGTGTTCGTCGCGCCCGGCACCTTCGCGATCGCATCGGCGAGAGGTGCGAGACCACTGACGCCGCGCGACGCGAGACCGATCACGAGCAGGCGGGTCCACCGCGCGATGTCGCGGCTCGGGAGGCGGAAACGGTGATCGGCCATCCCGCCCGTGACGGTGAAGCTCGATTCGACGACGTAGAGCCGGCTCATCCCGCCATCGGGCGAGGTCATTTCCCGCGGGGCCGCGAACCGCCGACCCGATGCGACGGAGCCGACCTCGGACCCCAAGAAGTCTGCGCCGAGTGAAACCGTCACGCGGGACTTCCCGAAGTCGTAGATTGGATACACTGGCGCGCCGAGGGCGAGCTTCGCGCCTTCGCGTGCGTTGTCGTCGTTGACGGAGCTGTAGGTGTGGAAGCGAGCCTTCGGGAACTTCTCGGCCACCTTGCCTCGCATGCGCCGGAACGAGGGGCTGTTCGTGATCGGGGCCAGGAATCGAAGGCCCTCGCCTTGGTCTTTTTCGTGTTTCGCCCGGAGCGCCTCCA
>JBFJHN010000500.1:0-3394 GCA_041613275.1 Candidatus Krumholzibacteriia bacterium
GCTCCAGCGCGTCGAGTCCGAGATCCTCGCTCCCACGCTCACCGGCATGCTCGAAGAAGGCGTGCCGTACCGCGGTTTTCTCTACCTGGGGTTGATGCTGACCGAGACCGGTCCGCAGGTGCTGGAATACAACTGCCGCCTCGGCGATCCCGAGGCGCAGGTGCTGTTGCCGCGCGTCCGCAGCGACTTCCTCGACCTGGTGCTGGCCGCGGATGCCGGTGACGTGACGGCCGTGCCGCTCGAGTTCGAAAGCGATGCCGCGGTCGGCGTGGTGATCGCTTCGGAGGGTTACCCGAGTGCGGCGGTGTCGGGTCGGCGCATCGCTGGGCTCGACGCGGCGCGCGCCACCGGGGCGCACGTGTTCTGCGCCGGCGTGGCGCGGCGCGACGACGCCTGGTTCACCCAGGGGGGGCGGGTCGTCACGATCGTGGGACGTGGGGCCAGCATCGACGAAGCGCGCGTGCATGCCTACGAGGCGGTGCGCGCAATCGACATCCCCGGTGCGTTCCATCGCACCGACATTGGACACCAAGCTCTGGAGAGCGAGACATGGCAAAGCCGCTCGTCGGCATCTTGATCGGCAGCGAGTCGGACCGCGAGGTCATGCAAGGCTGCCTGGGACAGCTCGAAGAGCTCGGCATTCCCGCCGAGCTGAACGTCTTATCGGCGCATCGCACCCCGGATCGAGCGCGCGCCTATGCACGCGAGGCACCGGAACGTGGCATTCGCGTTCTCATCGGCGCCGCCGGGATGGCAGCCCACCTCGCCGGCGCGCTCGCATCCGAGTCGCTGCTGCCGGTCATCGGCGTGCCGATGGGAGGCGGACCCCTGAACGGCATCGACGCGCTTCTGGCCACGGTGCAGATGCCACGCGGCGTGCCCGTGGCCACCATGGCGATCGGCAAAGCGGGGGCACACAATGCGGCGTTGTTCGCGGCGCAGATCCTCGCTCTCGAAGATCCGGCGCTGCGCGACAAGCTGCACGACATTCGCGCCAGCTGGGGACGCTAGGGACATGCCCGCGCGGGTGCTCGACTTCGGCGATCCCGCCGCGCTGCACGTGGCGCGGCGCGTCCTCGAAGCCGAGCAGGTGGCCGTCTTGCCGACGGAAGCGCTGTACGGCTTCTCGGCGATCGCCGACTCCGAGCCGGCGCGCCTACGCATCCTCGAGCTCAAGCGGATCGAGCGGGGCCGGCCCTTCGTCGGGCTGGTGCCGACGTTGGAAGTCCTTGAATCCTATGTGGATACGGATCGTTGCGCGGCCGCGCTACGTTTTCTCGCTGAGGTCGGACCGGCTCCGCTCACGGCCGTGCTGCCGGTTGGACGAGCGTTGCCGTGGGGCGAACCGTTAGAATCCGGAGGTTCCGCCGCGTTCCGGATTCCGGGACACCCGCGCCTGCGCGAACTCGTGGCGTCCCTGGGGCACGTCGTGCTGTCGACGAGCGTGAACCGCACCGGGGCGCCGCCGTTTCGCGACATCGCATCGATTGCCACGGAGTTCGGTGCCGACGACGTGTGGCTGTTTCGCGACGCCCGGCTCGAGCGCGAGGCGGCGCGCAACCGTCCGGCCCTGGCGTCGACGCTCGTCGATTGCACGACCTGGCCGCCGCGCGTGCTGCGCGCGGGCGCGTACGACGTGCACCAGGCGCTCGATCGGCACGGCGTCGGCCACGGGACCTGAGCGCTGGGGGGGCGAGGGAGGATGTCCGAGGTCCGCGCCGCGCGGGTTCTGTACGTGTGCACCGGCAACACGTGTCGAAGCCCGCTCGCAGAGGCGGTGGCGCGCGCGCATGCTGCGCACTCGGGGCTGCCGCTCGCGGTTTCCTCGGCAGGCGTGGCCGCCGACGAGGGCGCGCCGGCGAGCGCCGACGCGCGCGCCGTGGCCGCGGAGGCCGGCCTGGACCTGTCGCATCATCGCGCCCGCGCGTTGACGCGCGCGATGCTCCTCGAGTCCGATCTGGTGCTGACGATGTCCGAGGCGCACGCCGAGCGCGCGCGGGCCTTGGCGCCCGAGAGGGCGGCGAGCATCCATGTGTTGGGTCGCCACGCGGGCGCCGCAAGCGGCGACGTGCCCGATCCGTTCGGGCGCGGGCGGGAGGTCTACCGGCACACCCTCGAGGTGCTGCGTGACTGGGTCACGCGCAGCCTCGAACGACACGTCGACGGAGCGAAGAGCCGCGAGCACTGAACCGTGCTCGCAACACCACAGTCACGACGGTTCCATACCGTCACCTGGAGGTCGGGATGGACGAGCTGACGAGCGACATCGAGGACACCGCGGTGCAACGCCAACCGGCACCGGCGCCGCCCTTCCGCAGCGATCTGAAGATCTGGATGGACGGCGAAATCGTTCCGTGGGAGCAGGCGACGATTCATGTCATGAGCCATGCTCTCCACTACGGAAGCAGCGTCTTCGAGGGCGTTCGTTGCTATCACACCCGAAAAGGTCCCGCCATCCTCAGGCTCGAAGAGCACGTCGAGCGCCTGTTCGACTCGGCGCGCATCTACCAGATGGAACCGAAGGTGACGCCGCGCGACTTCGCCCAGGCGATGATCGACACCGTGCGCGCCAACGGCTTCAAGGCCTGCTACCTGCGTCCCGTGGTCTATCGTGGGCTCGGCACCGCGGGAGTCAACCCGAGCGGCAGCCCGGTGTGCACGGCCATCGTCTGCTGGGACTGGGGCCAGTATCTGGGCGACCACTCGGTGGAAAGCGGCGTGGACACGTGCGTCTCGTCGTGGACGCGCATGGCGCCGAACACGTTTCCCGCCATGGCGAAAGCCGCCGCGCACTATGCCAACTCCCAGCTGATCAAGCTCGAGGCGGTACGCAACGGCTTCACCGAGGGTATTGCGCTGGACACGCGCGGCTACGTCAGCGAGGGGAGCGGCGAGAACATTTTCTTGGTGCGCCATGGTGTCGTCCGCACACCGCCGCTGACGGCGTCGGTTCTGCCGGGAATCACGCGCGAGTGCGTCATCACGCTGGCGCGCGACGAAGGCATCCAGGTCCTCGAAGAGGACATTCCGCGTGAGGCGCTGTACGTCGCCGACGAAGCCTTCTTCACCGGCACGGCCACCGAGGTCGTGCCCATCCGCAGCGTCGACCGCGTCGCCGTGGGGGACGGCAAGGTGGGGCCGATCACGCGACGCCTCCAGGAGCTCTACCTGGGCGTCGCGCGCGGCGAGATCGAAGACCGGCACGGCTGGCTCACGCCCGTGTAACGGGAGAAGAACGTGCGCTGTCCTGCATGCGGACACGAGGGCGACAAGGTGGTCGACTCGCGCTCGGTTCGTGACGGCCAGGGCGTTCGCCGCAGGCGCGAGTGCTCCCAGTGTCGGCACCGCTACACGACCTACGAGTTCGTCGAACAAACTCCGGTGCTCGTCGTCA
>JBFJHN010000501.1:0-3392 GCA_041613275.1 Candidatus Krumholzibacteriia bacterium
GCCCACTCCGGCGCATAGCGCATGACGCTGCCGCCCTCGGTGAGCTGTTCGAGCTCACCCGAGCCATCCTGGTTGACCAGGTAGATCTCCTCTTCTCCGGTGCGATCGGAAACGAAGGCGATCTTGCGGCCGTCCGGAGACCAGCGTGCCCACTTGTCGTGCGCTCGCGGCGAGCGCGTGAGGTTGCGTGGCGGGCCCGACTCGCTGGGCGCAGGGAAGATATCGCCGCGCGCCACGAACAGGGCGCGTTCCCCCTTGGGGCTCAGCGACCAGTCCTCGATGTGTTCCGCCACGTCGATACGGCTTGGCCGGCGCGCCACGCCGTCGTCCGGAACCCAGATCGACAGCTTGCGCGAACGACCGCTGCGCACGTCGAGTACCTGCAGCTCGCCGTTCAGCTCGTACACGATGCGATTGCGGCCGTCGTCGTTGGGCCAGCGGACGTCCCACTCGGTGCTTCGTGTCACCTGGCGCGTGCGCCGCGTCGCCGTGTCGTATTCGTAGATGTTGAGCTTGCCGTCCCGATCCGACGAGAAATAGACCTTGTCACCGATCCACATCGGATCGCGGTCCGAGCGAGGATCGTCCGTGATCTGTTCGGTTTCGTAGGTCTCCAGATCGAAGATGTAGAGCTCCTGTGCCCAGCCTCCCGCGTAGCGCTTCCAGGTGCGAAAGTCGCGCACGAGCGGCGAGTACACCACCTTGGAGCCGTCCGGCGAGAGATCGGCCGTGCCGCACTCCGGCATTGGATACGCTCGAGCCAGCCCGCCGGCCTTGGGCACGCGGAAGAGCTTCGAGTCGGTCAGGTCCCAGCCTTCACGCAACGAACGGAAGACGACGCTTTCGCCGTCCGGCGTCCACCCGTAGACCTGATTGTCGTATCCCCAGCGCGGCGACAGCGGACCCACCGCGGGATAGAACGTCAACTGTTTCGGCGCTCCGCCCGCAACGGGAATGACGTACACCTGTTCGTCACCGTCGTACTGACCGGTGAAGGCAATCCAATCTCCGTCCGGCGAGAAGCGCGGAAACAGCTCCTGACCGGGATGCGTCGTCAGCCGCGTTGCCGATCCCCCCTCGGCCGATGCCAGCCAGAGATCTCCCGCGTAAGAAAAAACCACGCGATCGGCATGGATGTCCGGGAAGCGCAGCAGCTTTGTTTGGGCTTGGGCCGCCGGAGAGAACAACGGCGTCGACAACACGAGCGTTGAGATGAAAGCAAGCGTTATGGATCGAATGGCGGGCCTCATGATGCCTCCTGACTCCTTGGAAACGAACGGAGCCTCGTCGGGCGTCACAAGCGCACAGACGCGAAGCTGCCGGAGGCAGGTTCGAGGCTCTCGTGTCAGCGATCCGTTTCGTTCGAGTGTAGCACTTTCGCCCGTCAGCCCAGAGACCGCACCGAGGTCCCCGCGCACCGGGCAATCACGCGCAGCCACCCCTGGATCTGGCGGAAGATCAAAAACTCGCCGTGCACGCGGCGTTGCGCCGAGCGCCCGACCACGTCGCGCATCTGCGGATCGTGGAGCAGCGTCTCGACCTTCGTGGCGACCTCGTCAGGGTCGTTGGGATCCTGAACGAGCAAGCCGTCGATTCCGTCGCGAATCTGCGTCCGCAGACCGCAAGCGCTGGTGCCCACCACCGCAAGCCCCTTCCACATGGCCTCGGTCGCGGTCAGTCCGAAACCCTCGCGAATCGAGTTCTGCACGACGACGGTCGAGCAGCGCTGCAGCGCGTTGACCATGAGGGCATTCTGCTTGCGCGACGCCATGGGGAGAACGAGCACGGCGATGTGTTCTTGCAGGGCGCGCGGCAGCTTGGCGTACGCTCGACAGAGCTCGTCCAGAACCTCGAGCCCTTCGGGATCGTCCTGGATGGTGCTGGGATCCGGTCCCGCGAGAACCAGGCGCACGATCTCGAGACGCCGCCGGTGGCGCTCGTCTGCGGGACGTCGCTCTTCCGATCGCCGCTTGATGCGCACGAACGCCTCCAGAAGTGGAGCAAAGCCCTTCAGACGATCCCAGCGCGAAACCTGCGTAACGATGGGCCGGTACAGAAGACCGATCTCACCGTCCGTGTTCGCCTCGACGAACTTGCGCTCGGAGTTGAGCCGGCGCGCGGGCTCCGGGAAGGGCGGCGTGAGCACGGGATGCCGCTCGGCCTTGAGCGCCGCGTTGCACAGAACCCCGGTGAGCTTGTGTGGCGACAGCTCGCGGTTCTTGTGGCTTTGGGGATCGAGTGCGGGATGAATGATGGTCGAGCTGCCCGCCAGATAATCCGGAATGTACTCCGGTGCTGAGAAGACCGCATAGTCGCACGCGGCTGCGTACGGCTGGAGGAAGGTCCACGCTGCACGCGTCGCAGGCGTGTGCTCGTCCAAACCAATGTGGCAGCGCCACACGACCTTCACATCTCGATGTTTCTTCAGAACCTGCGCCATAGCCAGCGGTTGGGGGTCGTGAAGAACGACGAGATCGTTGGGTCGGAGATGCTCGAGAAACTCTTCGGCGTTGTGCGCGTTCACGGCTTCATACAAATCGACGTCGGCGCGCGACAACTTGGGTGTTCCGACGCCATGGATGAGGTTGTGGATTCGCTTTGTAAGCTCGAAGAACTCGGCCCGGTCCGTTCCGATGACGGCCCAGCGCATCGACAAACCCAGCTCGTTGCTGAGCGCAACCACCTTTGGCAGCATCTCGGCGACGCCGCCGCCGCGCGCCGTCGAATTCACCATCCACACGGTGCGATCGCGTATCGGAGGCACGAGCGTGCGTGCCTCCTGGCGAAGTTCGTCTACCGCACTGGTGAGATGAGCGAAAGACGCGTAGTCGTCCAGAGTGAATCCGGCATCAGTTGGCGGAAACTCGATCATTCGGCCTCCATGGAACAAGGGAGCAAGGCGAGGTGATGACGACCGGCCAGTCCGGGTCCGATCCTAGCACCAGGCCTTGGGCCTGCAAGACGCCCAACAACAAGCGGCCCCGGCGTCGTGGACGCCGGGGCCGAAGCGAGACTCGTCTCGTGCGTGCGGTGTTTGCCCAGCCAACCGCTTCACCGCAGGAGCAACACCCTTCGTGTGATCACGCGCTCGTCCGTCACGTAGCGCAGGAAGTAGACACCGGACCCGAGAACACGACCCTGGTCGTCCCGACCCAGCCACGTCGTCTCGTGTCGACCGGCGCTCTGCGTCGTGGAAACGAGCGTCCGCACACGGCGTCCTCGGACATCGAACACCGCGACGGACACCTCCGTTTGTCTTGGAACGTAGAACACGATCCTGGTGCTCTCGCGGAAGGGGTTGGGCGTCTCGCTGATGCTTGCGGGGATTGGTAGCCCCGCTTCCGACACGTCGGTCGGGATGATGTTGACGTTCACCGTGGCCTGCGCCATGA
>JBFJHN010000502.1:0-3391 GCA_041613275.1 Candidatus Krumholzibacteriia bacterium
CTTCGCCGGCTTCGGCATCACGGCACCCGAGTACGCGCACGACGACTTCGAAGGCATCGACGTCAGGGGCAAGATCCTCGTCGTTTTCACCGGCGCCCCACCGAGCTTCGACACCGACCAGCGTGCCTTCTACTCGTCGAGCGACGGCAAACGCGAGCGTGCGCTCGAACGCGGGGCGCTGGGCATCGTCTTGGTACGCACACCCGTCGACCAGAAGCGCTGGCCGTGGTCGCGCACCGTCTCCGGAGTGGGCAGTGCGTCGCTCCGCTGGGTCGACGCGCAGGGCGCACCCCGAGATGGTTTCCCGCAGCTGGTCGGCGACGCCTCGTTGAGCGAGTCCGGCGCCCGGAAGCTGTTCGAGCTCGCCGGCCGCGACCTCGACGCGCTCTTCGAACACCACATGTCGGGCGCGACGGGCAGCTTCGATCTCAGCGTGACGGCAAGGCTCCAACGCAGGTCGAAACAGCGCACGGTCACCTCGCCCAACGTGATCGCCCGTCTGCGCGGCAGCGACCCCGCATTGCGTGACGAGCACATCATCTACACGGCACACCTGGATCATCTGGGAATCCGGCCCGACCCCAGCGGGGACACGATCCACAACGGCGCCTACGACAACGCCGTCGGTGTTTCCGCCGTCATCGTCATCGGCAAAGCGCTGTCAGCCATGTCACCCGCACCGCGCCGGTCGATCCTCTTCGTCGCGTTGACCGCTGAAGAAAAGGGACTGCGCGGCTCGAACTACCTGGCACACAATCCGCCGGTCCCCATCGAGAACGTGGTCGCCAATCTCAACATCGACATGCCGTTTCTGGGCTACCCGATTGCCGACGTCGAGCCCATCGGCGTCGAGCACTCCACGCTCCACGATGCCGTGACGCGCGCCGCCGCACATCTGGGCTTGGCGGTCACGCCCGATCCGCGTCCGGAGCTCGTCCGCTTCATCCGCTCCGATCAGTTCTCGTTCGTGAAGCGCGGCATTCCGGGCCTGAACTTGAAGCCGGGCGTGACCACCACCGACCCGAACATCGACGGGGCCGCGATGCGCGCCGAATTCTTGAGCGAGCACTACCATCGCGCCAGCGACGATCTGACGCTGCCGTTCAGCCACGAGGGCGCGGAGACCTTCGTGCGCACCGCGCTCGCGCTTGGGCTCATCGTCGCGAGCGACGACGACCCGCCGCGCTGGAAGGAGAACGACTTCTTCGGAGAGCGTTTCGGCCGGGGACGTACGCAACGAAGCGGCGTCGTTCACGGGGAACGCTGAGGGAAAGCCCGGCAACGCGACTCGTTCAGACGGCTCCATGTGCGTCTGGCTTGTGCGCGCCCATGCGCGCTCCCAACGCAAAGCGCCCCGGTCCGGTGAGCAAGAGCGCGACATAGACCGTGAGCAGCTCGAGCGCGTGCGAGGCACCCATCCAACCGCTTGCTCCGCTCTCGGGCGGCAACCCCATGTGGTGCACGGCCGCCACGAGCATCGTGAACGCGAGCATTGCAGTTGCAACGCGGAACAGCAGCCCCAGGACAATGAGGATCGAGCAGCCGAACTCGGCGAACGCCGCCATGAATCCCCAGAACGTCGGCGCGAACTCGATCCCCAGCGCGCTCATGGCGCCTCCGAGCCCCGACCAGCTCTCGGGACCACCGGCGATCTTGTCCCAGCCGTGAAGCACGGCCATCATCGTGCCGATCCCAAGTCGCAGCGCCAGCAGACCGACGTCGGGTGCCACGCCGCGCGAAGAAACCCACTTCGTCAAGATCCCCATCGTTCCGTCTCCTTTTGTCGTCGTCGTGAGCGCGTGGCCCGGGCCCTGGGATGACGCGTCCATCGTGGTCCATCCCGGCGATTCGACCCAAGGCGAAAAACGCAGCCCTCAGCATAACCCGTTGCCCTGCGGCGCCTTGGCTGGGCACGTTCTGGGACCGGGCGCGTCGCCCCGCGCCCGTCGCAGCCGACCACGCGATCCTCCGGCTGCGGCAAAATCGTGGGGAGCACGCGCACCGGATGTGTAGACTTCGCTCGATGCAAGAACGCACGCTGGCGCATTACACGATCGTCGCGAAGCTCGGCGAGGGCGGCATGGGCGAGGTGTATCGTGCGCAGGATCAGAAGCTGGGCCGGGACGTGGCGCTCAAGATCCTCCCTCCCCATCTCGTGGATGATGCCGAACGCCGCAAACGCTTCGAACGCGAAGCGCGAGCCATCGCGCAGCTGAAACACCCCAACATCATCACGGTGCACTCCATCGAGGAAGCCGAAGGCGTCCACTTCATCTCGATGGAGTACGTCGACGGCCCGACGCTCGCAGCCGAGATTGTCGAGGGGGGCGTGTCGCTCGAACGCTTCTTCGACGATGCCATTGCGCTTGCGGACGCGCTGTCCAGCGCGCACGGCAAGGGCATCGTGCACCGCGATCTCAAGCCGGCGAACATCATGCGCGATGACGACGGCAGGCTGAAGATCCTCGATTTTGGCCTCGCGAAGCTCTTCGAGACCGATGTCGAGGGAGCCGAGACCGTCGCCGCGAATGCGGACGACACGACCGGAGAAGGGCGCATCATGGGAACCGTCGCCTACATGGCGCCGGAACAAGCTGAGGGCGGCACCATCGACGCGCGCACCGACGTGTTCTCCTTCGGCATTGTGCTCTACGAAATGGCCACAGGCCGGCGTCCGTTCCAGGGGAAGACCAACATCTCGACGCTGTCGGCCATCTTGAAGGAGGAGCCCCCGTCGGTTTCGGAGCTGCGTCCCGTCGTGCCGCGGCATCTCGGCCGCATCATCGCCCGTTGCCTGGCCAAGGATCCGGAGCGCCGCTACCAGTCGGCGCTCGACGTGCGCAACGAGCTGGAGGCGCTGCGCGACGAGGTGCGAAGCGGCGTCCATGATCAGGCGCACGCCGGAGAACGAACCCCAAGCTCCGACAGCCTCTCCGCAGCACCGTCGGGCTGGCGCGCCTCCGCGCGGGGACAACGCCTCGGCTGGGTTCTCCTCGCATTCGCGGTGGTGGTCGTGGCGGCAGCGGGGTTCTTCGTCCTGCGCTCCTCGCGCGACGGAGCCGGTGCGGGCGCTGCGGCGGCCATCCGTTCGCTTGCCGTTCTGCCTTTCTCGAGCCTGTCGCAAGACGCGTCCGACGACTACTTCACCGAGGGCATGACCGACGTGCTGACGACGGAGCTCGCCCGCTTGGCCGAGCTCAAGGTCATCGCGCGAAACTCGGCAGCGCGGTTCAAGGACTCGCCTCTTGCACCCGCCGACATCGCACGCGAGCTGGGTGTGCGGGCTCTGATCTCGGGCTCGGTGATGCGCGATCAGGATCGCGTGCGCATCTCGGCCCAGCTTGCCGAGGCCCAGAGCGATCGTGTGATCTGGGCCGAAAGCTACGATCGC
>JBFJHN010000503.1:0-3389 GCA_041613275.1 Candidatus Krumholzibacteriia bacterium
GATGATCGTGACCTTGTTGCCCGAGGCCCAGAACTGCCGGTCGCCAAGCATGATCTTGCGCAGATCGGCAAACGACAAGTCGTCGACGGGGACGTCGGGGTGGACGACGACGGCAATATCCGCCAGCGCGCTTCCGCTCCACGCAACCAGAACGAGCATTCCGAGAACGCACCAGGAGCGCGCGCGTGAGACCCAGCGCACGCGCGCTCGTCCGGAGTCGCGTTTCGCAAATGTGGAACGGTGTCGCAGCATGCGTCGTCCTTGGCCTTTCAGAAAGCGAGACTCAGTGCGCCATAGAACCGGTTGAAGTAGTCGCGTTCGCCCTCGCGCAGGCGCTGCCCTTCGAGCTTCAGCGCGACCGTCGTCCGAAGGTCCGCGCGCAGTCCGACCAGATACCGGCGATGATCGTTCTCCAGCCCCAGGAATGCTGGGTCGGATTCCTCGATGTCCATGGATTCGGCGCGTGCGTACGGCTTGAACGTCTGGTCCGCCCACGGCAAGCGGTAGGCGAGCTGCACGTAGAAGCTGTGATGTTGGTTCGTGAGCAGCGTCGACTGATCTTCGTGGTGTACGAAGAAGTACTCCGCGACGATCTCGGGCGTCTCGCGCGCCAGGGTCACGAACGCCGAAGCGATGTACTCGTGTGTTCGCGCGCCCGTCGTGTTCTCGAATCGATCCCCGTACACGCTTCCTCCCACGCGCAAGTCGTAGAAGGTGTCGTGACGCGCGCCCGCGCTTGCCACCCAGGCACGGCTGTTGTCGACGTCGCCGCCGTCGCCGGCCTCGGCGATGTTGTCCGCGCGGCCGTTGCCCACGCCGGCGCTGTAGTCGAAGCTCCATGCCCCGGGGAACACGCTGCCCTCGACCATGGCACCCAGCAGGTGCACGGGGACGAACCGGCTGCCGAACCGGATGGCCTGCGGTCGATCGAACGAAGTCTGCAACCATAGGCCGTGGTGGTAGGCGACGTTCCACCAGCTGATGGGCGTGTGGTACTTCCCAGCCGAAGGTTTCAGCGCGTCGTTGTAATGGAACTTCAACGTGACACGCTCGACCTCGGTGGACCAACCGTCACCGCGCGGCGTGAACGTGAGCTCGGCGAACACCGAGGCGCGGGACGAAATGCTCGAGTTGAGGTGCAGGATGAACTGCCCAAGATCGAGGCCGCTGCGCGATTCGAGCGCGCTGTCCTCGCTGGCGTAGAAGAAGATGTCGGTGAAGCCGCCGAAACGGATCTGCCCCGCGGCTGGTGCGGCACAGAGAGTCATACCCAACACGCAGGCGACCTGCGCGACGCGACGCAAACCCTTGAACATCATCGACAGATGCTCCCGGATCGCAGGGTGCGCGTCAAGCGGATTTGTTCTCTACGGCGCGCGAACCCGGAGAAGAGCCGCTCACGCGCGCGGCGGGGGTCAACGAAACACGACTTCGTTGTTGGCGCCGATTTCGGCGTTCGTCGCCGACTGAAGCAGCGTGCGCATTCGAGCAGGATCCTCCGGAACCTCGTCGCTCCACACGCGAATGGTCCCGTCGAGACCGGCGGACAGAAGCGTCCGCCCGTCCCGGCCGAAGACGACCAACTCGGCGCCGCCGGTATGGCCCGTAAAGGTGCGCACTTCGCCGCTCCACACGTCCCACATGCGCACGACCCCGTCGCTCCCGGCTGCCGCCACCCGTTTGCCACCCGGCGAGAAAGCCACACGCTTGACATCGTGCGCCAGGCCGGTCAGGACGCGTTCGCCCCCGTCGCCGATGTTCCACAGTCGAACGCTGCCGTCTGCGCTCGCCGAGACCAACCATGCCCCGTCGGGCGAGATCGCGACATGCCGCACCCAACCGGTGTGCCCGACGAACACGCGCGCCTTGCCGGTCTCCGGGTTCCACATGCGTATCGTTCCATCCGATCCCGCGGACACCAGGGCGCGGCCGTCCGGCGTGAACTCGACGTGCAAGACGAAACCGTCATGGCCCTGAAGCGTGTTGCTTCCGCCATCGTGAAGGTTCCAGATGCGGATGAAGTCGTCCGAGCCCGCAGACGCCAGGCGCGTGCCGTCCGGCGAGAAGCTCAGGTACGAGACCTTGCCTTCGTGCCCGCGAAGGACGCGAGTCTCACTGGAGGACAGCGTCCACAAGCGCACCGTGTTGTCCAAGCTGGCCGAAGCCACGAGATCGCCGTCGGGCGAGAACGTGACGTATTCCACGCCTGCCTCGTGCCCGACGAGAGTGCGCCCCTCGCCGCTGCGGACGTCCCAAACGCGCACGCTCATGTCACCGCCAGCGGAGGCGACGTGCGTCCCCGACGGCGAGAACGCCACCTGCCGCACACCGCCCGAATGACCGCGCAGCACGCGCGCGTTGCCCGTGCTCAGATTCCACAAGCGCACCGAGTTGTCCAGGCTGCTGCTGGCCAGCATCTGTCCGTCGGGGGGGAGCGCCACGTCCAGGACGGCGCGCTCGTGCCCTCGCAGAATGCGTTGGTCGTCCGCCGGAACGATCCACTCGCGCACGTTGCCGGTCGCCGTCGCAGACAACAACCGTTTCCCGTCCGGAGAGAACTCGACGTGCAGCACCCAGCCTTCGTGTGGCGTGAGCTCGCGCGTGTCACCCGCAAAGCTCCACAGTCGCACGGTTCGATCCACGCTGCCGGATGCGATCCAGTTTCCGGAGGGGGAGACGTCCACATCGAGGACCTCTGCCGTGTGTCCCGTGAGCACGCGGCTCTCGCCCGATTCCACGTTCCACAGGCGCACCGTTTGGTCGAGGCTCGAGGACGCCAGCCACAAACGATCTTGCGAAAAGGACAGATCGGTGACGAAGTTGGTATGACCCTCCAGCACGCGGGGCGCGCGTCCCCAATCGCTGGCTTGCCAGAGTCGCACGGTGTTGTCCTGGCCCGCCGAGGCCAACAGGTTGCCGTCGCGCGACCAGCGAATGCGCTCGACCTCGGCGTCGTGTCCGTGCAGGACGATCGACTCGCCGCTCGCAACGTCCCACACACGTATCGTGCCGTCGGCGCTTGCGGATGCCACCGTCTTGCCGTGCGGGGCAAAGGCGACGTAATGCACGCGCCCTTCGTGACCCTCGAGGATCCGGCTCTCGCCCGAGCGCAAGTCCCACAGGCGCACCGTGTGATCCCAGCTCGCAGACGCGACGTGCAGGCCGTCGGGCGAGATGTCCGCGAACGACACCACGTCGCGGTGCCCCTTCAGCACCTGCATCTCGCCGGAGTCGCGTTGCCACAAACGCACGGAATGATCGAAGCTCGCCGACACGATGAAGCGGCCGTCCGGCGAGAAGTCGAGCGACTTGATCAGCCCCTTGTGTCCGAGGAAGGTGCGCGGAGACGCGTCGACTCCCCAGAGGCGAAGCGTCGAGTCGTCGCCACA
>JBFJHN010000504.1:0-3387 GCA_041613275.1 Candidatus Krumholzibacteriia bacterium
GAACATCATCGCCGTCGCTTCGCTGCCTCCTGGACTGTACTCCGAGGTTCGCTTCGACGTACACCGACTCGATCCAGAAGATCCTCTGGACCAACCGTTTCTTGCGCAACCGGAGTTCGCCGACTTTGCGGGTGAGGACCGTCCCAGCATGCTCATCGAAGGCGCGTACGACGACGGCACGCAAGCGGCCGACTTCACCTTCTCCAGCACGGTCAACGACGAGCAACGCATCGAGCTCGCGACACCGCTACGAATTGAAGCTGGCACGTCCGTCGACGTGACGATGACCATCGACACGGCATCCTGGTTTGTCGATGCGCAAGGAGCGATCCTCGATCCATCCAGTCCCGAAACGCATGCGCAGATCGAGGACAACATCCGGAACTCGATCGAGGCGTTCGAAGACCGAGATCGCGACGGTCAAATCGATTCTTGAGCACCAGCACCGCGATGAGAACTGACTCCACTCGCCGTTGGGCGTCCACGGGTATCGCATTGGTTTCACGCAATCTCGTGGACGCCCCGACCGGGAATGTGGAGGCTGCAGGCGGTCGTGTAGATGGTCCCTCGCAGCCGTGAAAAAGTCCGTGTCCCTTGAGAAAGTCCGCGACCCGCCCCTCCAGGGCGCGGCGCGATTTGCGCCGCAGCCGTCGATAACATGTTCTCTGACAACTCGTTCGCAAGCTCTTGCCGGTCTGCGCCTACTGCGGCACGGAACTTCCTTTTCCTTTTGATCGCGAACTGCCATCCCCGGCGTGATGACACGTCGATGCACGAAATCACGCAGTCATTCGCCTTGTGCGAACCGAGCCTGCGTTTACGTGTTCTGAACTTCGAAGCCACGCGCTTCGACGGAGATGGGAGTCAGCGATGAAACGATCGGCATGGACGTCAATCCTCATTCTAGCAATTGTGCTGGGTTTCGACGCAGGGACGATGCGCGACGCCAGCGCGACACCGCAACCCGACAGCACTATCTGTGTCTGGGACGATGGTCCCGGTGATGATTTTGTGCTGAACGTCGAACGACTTGCAGTTCGCTACGCGCAGGACCGTGCCGAAGTCCACAAGGCGTGGGACGCCGCAAAGCACGGCGTTCCCTTCTACGCCAGCGAACCCACCGGAATTGATCACGGATACCTGCTGAGCCTCACCGAGCCGCTGGCTGACGAGGCCGACGCCGAAGCGCGCGTCCGTGCTCTTCTCGCGTCGACCGACGTGGAGTTTGCGGCTCCGGTGTTCCAAGGTGTGAACGGTGGGTGGATCACGCTCACGAACGACATCCTGTTACGGTTCAAATCCGAGTTCCGGATGGGCGCGGCAGCACTTCTGCCGCAAATCGCGCCAGAGCTCGAGGTCGTCGAACAGGCGTTCGGCGGCATGCAGGGCGCCTACAAGCTGCGCAGCGCGTCACGCAATGGCTTCGACGTTCTCGCGAGCGTGCGACGCATCATACGCGACCCGCGCATCGCGTGGGTGGAACCCGACGCGCAGTTCTCCGGCAGCAACACTCTCGTGCCCAACGATCCTCTGTTTCCGGACCTTTGGGGTCTCGACAACACCGGTCAGTTCGGCGGTACGCCGAACTTCGACATGGACGCCCCCCAGGCGTGGAACATCACCATGGGGGATCCCGACATCAAGATCCTCGTCATCGATACCGGAGTGGAGCAAGGCCATCCGGATATCAACCAGCTCCCGGGTGCCGATTTCACCGGACAAGGAAGCGGCGGCGGACCGTTTAACAACTGCGACAACCACGGAACGGCAGTCGCCGGGTGCATCACGGGTCGGATCGACAACAACATGGGAGCCGTCGGCATTGCCCCCGCCTGTCGCGTGCTGTCGGCGCGCACTTTCGTTTCGAACATGTCATGCAACGGCACGTGGACGAGCCAGCTGAGCTGGACGATCGACGCCTTGAACTGGGGCCTGACGCAAGGGGCACGTGTAACGAACAACAGCAACACCTACGACATCTGCTCCCAGGCCATCAACGACCGCTACTACGAGACCAAGAAGGCGGGGATGGTCCACTTCGCTTCGGCGGGCAACGACTTCGGCGGCCCGATTCGTTACCCGGCCTGCATCGAGCCGGTGAACGCCGTGGCATCGCTCGAACCGAGCGGTGGCCTGGCACCGCACAGCAACTATGGCCTCGGGCTCGCAATCAGTGCTCCAGGTCAGAGCATCGTCACCACCGATCGATTGGGACCGAATGGATACTGTGTGGGTGACTTCACCACCTGTGCGTTCGGCACGTGCGCGGCGCCGGGAATGTGTGGCACCTCCTTCGCGTCGCCGTACGCGGCCGGTGTTGCGGCGTTGATCCTCTCGGTCGCGCCCGGCACGAATCCCTCGAACGTCGAGCGTCAGCTCTACTTTACGGCCGTCGACCTGGGGACGCCGGGCTACGACCAGACCTTCGGTTGGGGATTCGTCAACGCATTCAACGCCATCAACGGTTTGCCGCCGACGACGATCGAGGTCGACCTGGAGGATTTCACTGCAGGAAGCAACATCACGGGCAACCCGGGTCAACACGCCCTCTTGCTCTCGAAGGGCTTCGACGTCACGGGGACGCCGAGCGGCATCCTGTTCACGACCACCATCAGCGGTCCGGCCGGAGCCACGAATATCGTCATGGGCTACGCGGAACCCGACTTTCTCGAGAGCGACAAGGGGCTGAGCGATTCCGAGGTCCTCAACATCGACTTCATGGCGGGCAGCCCAACACCTGCGGGACCGGTGCGTTTCGTCGAGATTCAGCTGACGACCGCGCCGATCACCACAATCAACAACGTCTCCTCTACCGTCGACATGACGGCGTACGACACGTTCAACAACGTGCTTGCGACGACCTCGCTGACGTTCACGGGCGTGACCAACAACGTCTTGACGCCTGCAACGATCGCCCTTTCGCGCTCGGTCCCCGAGATCGCGCGCGTCGAGCTGCAGATGAACGGTGCTCATGCGGCCGGTGGCGTGTACCTGGAGTCGATCTGCTTCGACGCCGAGACCATTACAGCGGTGGGGGCCGCGCGCCCTCGACAGCTGCGTCTTGGTGCCGCGCACCCGAATCCGTTCAATCCACGCACACGCATCGAGTTCGAGATCTCCCAGCCGTCGCACACGATGCTGCAGGTTTACGATGTGCGCGGTCGCGTGGTCCGCACCCTCGTCCGGAGGATGCTTGCAGCCGAGCGCTATTCGGTCGTGTGGAACGGGCGCGACGATCACGGCAATCCGGTGGGTTCGGGAACGTACTTCTACACGCTCCGTTCGGGCAGCGAGCGTGCAACGCGGAAGTTCACCTTGCTGCAGTAACGTCAATGCGCGCCTCGCGCTGCGTCGGATAGGATGGCGCCGCCGTTGTCAGGGTCTTGC
>JBFJHN010000505.1:0-3374 GCA_041613275.1 Candidatus Krumholzibacteriia bacterium
GGTCGTGCCGTCGGTGCTGCGCATGATTACCTCGTCGTCGCCCACGGCGAAGAACCGCAGCCCGTCGTGCAGCACATCGCGCAGCGTGGCGTCGACCGGCGTGCCCACGACGAACCAGCTGCCGCTCGCTCCCGTGCTGCCGCTTCGCAGCACGGTGCCGCCCGTGCCCACGGCGACGAAGCGGTTGGGATCCTGCGCCACACCCATGAGATCCGCCGAGGTGGGACTCGTCACGCCCGACCAGTTCAGGCCGAAGTCGGTGCTGCGCAGGATGACGCCGCCGCGCCCGACGGCGAGGAACGTGCCGCTTCCCGAGCGCCCGGTGACGCCGCGCAGATCGGGAGCGCCCGAGAGCTGCTGGCGCGTCCACGTGAGACCCTGATCGGTGCTGCGCAAGACCGTGCCGGCGTCGCCCACGGCGATGGTGATGTTGCCGGCGGCGGCCACGGAGTGCAGCGTCGCGCTGCCCGGGGAAGCCGTCGTGTCCCACACCGCGACCGTCGACGTGCGCCGAAGCGTGGTTCCCGCGTCGCCGACCGCGATCAGGTGGATGCCCTGCGCGACGACGTCGCGCAGCTCGACGTTGGTGTTGGAGGTTTCCGCCGACCAGTCGAGGCCACCGTTGGAGCTGCGCACGATGCGCCCCCCCGCGCCCACGGCGGCGTAGATGCCGTTCAAGTGTGCAACGGCGTTCAAAGCCCCGCTTCCAGGCGTGGCGCGCACGCTGAACGCCGTGCCGCCCGCGCCGGCGCGATAGACCGCGCCGTCGCTACGCCCGGCCACGTAGGTGGTCCCGGATTGGCCGATGCCCAGAAGGTTGTTCGCCACCACCAAGACGGGCAGGAGCGTCGCGATTCCGAACACGACGAGGAGGACACTGCGCATACAAGATCTCCCGGCTGCGCGTGGATCCACGCGGCGAGCTTTCACGTGTGGACTTGGAAGTTTCGTTCCACCACGCGGGACGGCGCCACAACGAAGCGCGGCGCGGGCGCGTCAGAAGCTCGCCTCGACACCCAGCGTCGGCAGCAGCGGCAGCATGCCCACCGAGTACTGCTGCGTGTAGTCGCGATCCCAGCGCAGCATGTACACGTTGTCGGCGGCCGTGACATTCAAGACCTCGGCGTACACGCGCCAGTCGACGTTGCGGCTGTTGAAGTGGCGCAACACGCGCAGGTCGAGACGCTTGTAAAGCGGCAACCGCGCGCTGCCGCGGCGCCCGACCACGCCGTACGCGGTGCCTTCGGAATCCACCGCGACGGCCTCCACAGGGGTGAGCGGCAGGCCGGACGCCAGATGGAAACGGGCGCCGAACTCCCATTGTTGCAAACGCCAGCGCGTGTCCAGCGCGAAGCGATGCGGCTGATCCTGCATCGGACGATACCAGTAGGGATCCTCGAACACGGCGGTCCACGACTCGGACCGGGTGGCGGGATCGACGAGCAGGCGGCGGCGCCATGCGGTGGGATCGCGCTGCTCCGTGGTCGTCCACGCGTACTGCGCGCGGACGCGCAGCGGCGAGTGCCGAGGCTCCCATTCCAGCCAGGTCTCCGCGCCGTAGGCACGACCCCTGGCGCCGTTGCTGAACAACGCGGGCTCGGACTCGAAGACCAGGTTCGTGAAGCGCTTGGCATACCCCCTCACCCCGGACTCGAAGCCCGCGTCCCACGTGCGCGTCACGCCCAGCGTGGTCTCGAGCGAGCGCTCGGCGCGCAGAGGCTCTCCGTCCGGCGTCGGTTGGACCTCCATGGGCGTGTTGCGCAGCGTGTGGTGCACACCCCACGTCCCGCGCACGCGCCAGCGCGCACGCGGCGTGTAGGTCACCGCCAGACGCGGCGACAGCAGATTCTCGCCGGTGAGGCCATCGTACTCGTAGCGCAGGCCGGGGCTGAGCTCCATTCGATCGTCCCACAGGGACCAGTCGTCCTGCGCGTACATCGCGCCATACCAGCGCGTGCGACCGAGATCCAGGAGATAGCGCTCTTGCTGGTCGTTCAGGTTGAGCGACGAGTTGCTCTGGCGCAGGTTGACGAAGGCGGCATACGCGGAGACACGCCCTTCGGTGACCGTGCGGTAGGCCTCCCAGCCGAAACGCAAGCGGTGCGCGTCGCGATGCAGCGTGAGGTCTTCACGCAGCGCGAAGAGCCGGGTGTGGATGTCCACCGACTCGCGGTTCTCGCCCTGCAGCGAGAAGCGCAGGCGCTGCGGGACGAAACCCACCGTGGTTTCCAGAAAGGCGTTCGGGGTCAGGATCGCGCGCCAGGTCAAAGACGTCACCGACAGGCGGTTGTTCAGGCTCAGGCGATCGGCGCTCGACTCGAAGCCCGCGCCGTCGTCGATGTTGACGATGTCGTTGCGTAGCGCGCTGGCTTCGGGATCCAGGATCGACAGGCCATCGCCGGCGAGGAGCACTCCGCCGAGCAGCATGTGGCGTTCGTTCGGGCGCCAGCGCATGCGCAGCATGGCGTCGTAGAACGACGGAATCTGCGAAGTGTTCGAACGATCGATCCAGCGCACGAGCTGATCGTGGTACGAGCGCCTTGCGCTCAGCACCCAACCGCGCTCGCGATCGCCGCCTCCCGCGCGCACGTGTCCGGCGATGTAGCTCAACCCCACGTCGCCGCGATACGGCGTGGCGTGCGCGCCACGACTGCGGATCAGCATGACGCCGCCGGTGCCGCCGCCATACGCGGCCGGCGCGCCGCCGGCGTAGAACTCGGCGCTCTCGACCAGGCCCGGATTGAACACGCTGTTGAAGCCCAGGATGTGATACGGAAAGAAGACGGGGATCCCATCGAGGTACACCGCATTGGCGTGCGAGCCCGCGCCACGTACGAAGAACTCGCCGTGATAGTCGCTGGGTCGCGACACACCCGGCAACGACTGCACGCTGCGCATGATGTCGTCGAAGCTGCCGATCTCTTCCCGCACGGTCTCGGGACGCAACACGTAGCGGCCGGGATCGGGGACCGCGCGCGTGTCGACGCGCTCGGCCGTCACCTCGACGGCCTCCGTGACCAGGTCGCGCGGCTCGAGCTGCAGCACGATCAGCTTGCGCGCGTCGGCGCTCACCTCGATGCGGGGCTCGACCGTCTCGTGATCCAGCCGCCACACGCGCAAGCGATGCGTGCCGGGCGGCAGCATCAGCTTGAAGCGTCCCTTTTCGTTGGTGAACGTGCCCACGTTGAGCTCGGGCACGTCGACCGCCACGCCCGCGAGCGGGCTGCCGTCGGCGGAGATCACGCGCCCGGTGAGGCGCGACATCGTAGGTTGCTGCACGCGCGCCTCGTCGCGTGCTGGCGCGTCGAGCCTCGGCTGCGATTCTGGCGTGGGCGCGGTCGACATCCCGCACGCCAAGCTCGGAACGACGATCA
>JBFJHN010000506.1:0-3332 GCA_041613275.1 Candidatus Krumholzibacteriia bacterium
CGACCACGGCCTCGGGGGCCTCGCCATTGACGTGGAACACCGGCACCGAGAGCCGTCGTGTGACATCGCTGGAGAAACGAGACGAATGCAGCGAACGCGGCTCGGTGGTGAATCCAATGAGATTGTTCACGATGACGTGCAGCGTTCCACCGATGCGGGAGCCCGGCAGGTCCATCATGTTCAGGGTCTCGCTCGCGATCCCCTGCCCGGCGAACGCTGCATCCCCGTGAATCGTGATGCCCAAGACGCGGGTCCGGCCGTCGTCGCCCATGCGCTCCTGTCGTGCGCGCACGCGTCCCATCGCCACGGGGTTCACCGCCTCGAGGTGACTGGGGTTCGACACGAGATGGATATGCACGTCCTTCCCGGATGCGCCGGTGTACGTCCCGGTTGCGCCCAGGTGGTACTTGACGTCTCCGCCTCCCAGAAAACGACGCGCTTCGACGTCTTCGAATCCTGCGAAGATGTGGGACGCCGGGACGCCTACGATGTGCGCCATCACGTTCAGCCGCCCGCGATGGCTCATGGCGATGAGGGCCGTGGTCGCGCCGAGCTGCGCTGCGCTCTCCAAGGCTGCGTGCAGTAGAGGGATGAGCGCGGCAGCGCCCTCCAGCGAGTAGCGCTTGCTACCCACGTAGCGCTTGTGGACGAACTGCTCGAAGACCTCAGCATTCGCCAGCGCCTGAAGGATCGCTTGGGGGTCGACGGGGCCCGGCTCGCTCTCCATGCGTTCGGCGATCCATGCGCGTCGCTTCGGATCGGGGATGTGCATGAACTCGGCACCGATTGGACCGCAGTAGAAAACGCGAAGGCGAGCCGCGTGCTCTTCCGGAACGGCGTCGAGCTCGTCAAGCGGAGCGGGCTCGAGGCGCCCCATGGGGTCCAGATTCGCCTGCAAGTAGCCCCAGCGCCGGAAAAGATCCTGTGCATCGACCGCCATGCGTCCCCTTCGTCGCGCAAACCCTCTCCAGCCCCGAACTCTCCGGGGCGTTCGCCGGAGCGCAGGCAGCAGTCTACGCCATCCCTGGCTTCGTGTGCGGATGGGCGTCGTGGGGTCGTTGCTTGTATTGGAGGTCGCAGGGGGGCGCAGGCCCCTTGCATGGAGCCGAGACACGAACATGGAGGATCAGCAATGTTCACCAAGAAACGTATTCAATCGGGAGGCGCCGTCCTTGCGGCGTGTGCCCTCGCGCTCACCGCGGGATGCTTCTCCTCGGTCGCAGGCCCGGAGCAAGAGAGCGCGCTCGAGCCGGTCGCATTCAAGCCGCCGGCCTCAGCAGACATCGACCAGGACGGCGACGTCGACGCCACGGATCTTCAGCTGTTCGACTGGGTCGTGGCATGCGACGTGGTCCACGACAGCCAATTGACGTCGGCCGACGGAAGCGCCATCTCGGCCGCGTACGGTCAGTCGGGCGCCGGTCTTGCCGAAGACACGAACGGGGACGGCATTGTTTCGTTCTCGGACTTCGTGCTCTACGCGTCGATGACGGCGTTCGCGCCCCGAGCGGACGTCGATGGCAACGGCACCTGGAACAGCGCCGACCGCAACAAGATCCAGCACAGCCTCTCAGGCCCGGAAGGCTGATCGGTTTAGCACGAAGCAGGAACGGGTCGAGTCGTCGGTGCCCCCACCCGAGCAGGAAAACGAACCGACGCACGAGCTCGCAGCGCAGGCTGCGAGCTCGTTCTTTCGCTCGCAGGAGCACGGTGGGGAACGCTACGCGCTCTCGTCCGCGGTCGGTCCGTAGATCGACGGCACCGCAACGTCGTTCAGCCGCAGGTACACCCCGAGCTGCGCCCTGTGGTGGATCATGTGATTCATGACGAAGGAGCGAATCACCGCGACGCGCGGCATCGTGAAGACTTCCTTACCTCCGAAGAGCAGTGTCCACGGGCCGCCAAAGCGTTCGTCGGTGGCGCTCTCGAGAGCCGTACGTGCCTGGGCCATGTTCGTATCGAAGCGCGCGAGCGCTTCCTGCACGTTCGCCGCCGGCTCGACGGTAGGGATTTCGCCATCCGTCGGCGCCATGTCGAATTGATCGTTCTCCAGAGTCGAGACCGTCCATGTGAGCAAGGTGGACAGATGGGTGGCCAGAGCACGCATGGTCATCGACTTGGGGTGGGGTGTCCAATCCAGCTTGCCTTCGGGAACACGTTCCAACGTTGCGCGTGTTTTCGACATCTCTTGATCGAACTCGGGCAACAAAGCGTCACGAATCGCCATGCTCGTCCTTCCGGTGTCGTCGACGTCCATTTGCGGAAAACCGACCTCGTGTAGCGCTCGCCGGGCGCACGCTCGTCCAACGCGTGCTGCGATCGGCTCATTCTACTGGAGCAATCATGCATGGTGTAGAATCCCTCGAACCGCAGATCCTCGTAGAGTCCGTGCCCGGAGGGGGAACCTCATGCATTCGTCGAGGCGTCGTACCGGTTGTCCGTGTCTTGTTGCGTTCGCGTTGGTCTTGGTCACTCCCCATGTCGTTTCCGCCGACAACGCTGGGCTCAAGCAAGCCGCCCTCGAAGAGGCCGAGGCGCTCCGACCGGTGATCGCTCGGATGGCGGTGTCGCTGTGGAAGATCTCGGAGACGGCGCTCGAGGAAGTGCGTTCCGCCGAGCTCCTGGCTGCCGAGCTCGAAGGCGCCGGCTTCAACGTCGAGCGCGGCGTGGCCGACCTGCCGACGGCGTTCGTGGCCACCTACGGGGAAGGCAAGCCGGTGATCGGCATTCTGGCCGAGTACGACGCCTTGCCCGGAGTCGGCAACGAGCCCGTGCCCGAGCGCAAGGCGCGCGCCGACGGCGTCACCGCCGGACAGGGTTGCGGGCACAACCTGTTCGGTGCTGGAAGCGTGGGAGGAGCGCTTGCGCTCAAGGCGGTCATGGACCAGAACGAACTGGCTGGCACGGTGAAGCTGTTCGGAACGCCCGCGGAGGAAACCGTCGTGGGCAAGGTCTACATGGCGCGCGCTGGGGTCTTCGACGGATTGGATGCCGTCATCGACTGGCACCCGAGCGACGAGACCAAGGTGAAGAATCAGCCGGGTCGGGCCATGAACAACTTCGAGGTCGAGTTCTTTGGACAGGCCGCGCACGGTGCGGCCGATCCCTGGAACGGACGCAGTGCGCTCGATGCCGTAGAGCTCATGAACCACGCGGTCAACTTGATGCGCGAGCACGTGAAGCCGACGACGCGCATCCATTACGTCATTCCAAACGCCGGCGAAGCTCCCAACGTCGTGCCCGAGTACGCCAAGGTCTGGTACTACGTGCGCGACGAGAACCGTGAGCTGGTGGAGTTCTATTATGACCGCGTGCTGGATGCGGCCCGCGGC
>JBFJHN010000507.1:0-3330 GCA_041613275.1 Candidatus Krumholzibacteriia bacterium
CCTGGCCTGCCGGCGCCACCAAAAGGCGTAGAGCGCCAGGTTGAACCCCACCAATGCAGTGCCGAGTACGAGCTGATGCGTGTGGGTGAGGCCCGGCGGATACAGAACGTCGACGAGATAGCGCTCGATGAATCCTCCCTCGTATGCGGGCTGGCCGGACGCGCGGCGCAACCAGTTTTCGAGGGGCGTCAAGGGACAGGTCCAGTGCATGAACTCGATCAGGGCAGCCCAGACGAACGCTGGAAGGTGGATGAAGAGGCTCCACCGCCACCGAAAGACCAGAAGCCCGCCCAAGATCGCGTACGCCACGAACAAGAAATGGAGAATCACGACCAGTTCAGCCAGAAGTCCGTACGGCATGGTCCTTCTCGCATGTGGGGGCGGCGGTCAGAAGCAGGCAAGTTTTCCCTGGCGTGCGCCCAGGGAGGCAGTCTTGTGCGACGTCACGCCTGATTCACGACGATCACAACCTTGCCTCGTGCCCGCGCCGTCTCCAGGTAGCGGATGGCTTTGGCCGACTCGTGCAACGGGTATCGTCGATCGATGCAAGCACGCATGCGACCGTCGGCCAAGTAGTTCCCCAGAGTCCGCAGGTCCGTTTCACGAATCTTCGCCGTGAAAGACGTGAAAGTCCGTGTTCCCTTGGACGATGCGAAGGACGAGGCAAGCGCGTTTCGGAACATCATGCCCAGGGACGTGAAGCCGATGTGGACACACGTGCCCGTGGGTTCGAGGATGCGCTGATGCTCGCCTACGGTCCGGTTGCCGACGTTGTCGAGGATCACGTCGTATCGCTTGTCAGTTTTCGTGTAATCCTCGCGCGTGTAATCGATCACGTGATTGGCACCAAGCGACGACACCAGGTCGAGGTTCCGCGTGCTGCACACGCCCGTCACCTCAGCTTCGAAGATCTTCGCCAGCTGGACGGCGAACGTTCCGACGCCTCCGGACGCACCGTTGATCAGCACTCGGTGACCGCGATTCACGTGCCCGTGATCCACGAGTCCTTGCAACGCAGTCACGCCCGCAATCGGGATCGACGCGACGTCCTCGAACGAGCAGCCTGCGGGCTTGTGCACAACCTTGTCTTCCGGAGCGCAGGCGTACTCCGCCAAGGCTCCGCCGCGCGTTCCCACCCCCCAGACCTCGTCCCCTGCTTGGAACTTCGTCACGCCTTTTCCGACGGCCTCGACGATTCCCGCGAGATCCGAACCCAGAATGCGGTGCCGCGGGATCACTGTGCCTTCCATGAGGCGCATGATGAAAGGCGAGCCACGCATGAAGTGCCAGTCGAGCGGATTGATGGACGCTGCTCGAACACGAACCAGGACCTCACCGGCCGCGGGCTCGGGCTCCGGCATGTCGCGAAGCTCGAGAACGTCCGGTGATCCATATTTCGGGCGATAGATGGCCTTCATGCGTTCTCGTGAGTCCATTCCCTCAGGGTCGCACCGGGTCGGGCCTTTGGAGTCGGTCGTGTCGCCAAGGAGGGTAGCGGACGCCCCGGCCCGAATCCTCGTGACGTGATCTTGTACGCGCTGTGTGCATGGTTCGCACGCCTCAAGCAAAGACGGAACGACGCCTGGCTCCGCTACATGTAGTCCACTTGCGCTGGCTCAGCCGAAGCTCCATCCGGCCGGAGGGTCCGCCGCATTACTTGTACGCCACGACAGCACTGCTCGGCCCCGCGAGCGGAATGATCTCGAACCGCTTGAACCCAACTTCGCTACACCAGGCGCGAAAATCCGCTCCCGTGTAGTCGAACGCATCGCCGAACTCGATGAGCATGTTGAGAGACATCAGCAGGCCGAAGGCGTTCTCACGCCGCGCGTCGTCGATGATGTTCTCGATGGCGATGAAGGCACCGCCCTCCGGCAGCGCCTCGTACGCCTTGCGGATGAGGATCTTCTTCTTCTCGAGGTTCCAGTCATGCAAGATGTTTCCCATCGTCACGACGTCGCCACGAGGAAGGTCGGCGGCGAAAAAATCCCCCGACACGATCCGGATCCGATCCGACATTCCGGCGGCATCCACCTGCTTCTGTGCATGGGGCGCAACGGGCGGCAGGTCGAAGCTCGTAAACTTCAAATGCGGATGTTGCGCTCCGACGATGCGCGACAAGAGCGCCAATGCTCCGCCCACGTCGCTCACCGTCTTGTAGCGCGAGAAATCGAACTTCTCGGCCAGCTGCAAGAAGTTTCCAGCCTGAAACCCGGTCATGGCGGTGAGGAACTCGCCCAGCTTGGCCTCGTTGGCGTAAAGCTCCTCGAAAATCGGCTTGCCATGGATCTTCATCTCGTTCTGAGGCTCGCCGGTCTTCAGCGCCGTTCCCAAGTGGTTCCAGAAGCCGAACAGTCGCGCGTTCATCATCTCCGGCATGCCACCGATGTACGTCGGGCTCTTCTTGTTTAGGAACGCTGCGGTCTCGTGCGTGTTCTTGTAGCGTCCATTCTGGCCGTCACCGTCCCGATCGAGGAACTTGAGTGCAACCAGTGCATCGAAGAAGTCGTACGTGCCACGCGGATGCAACCCCAAACGCTCTCCGAGCTCGGAAGCCGTCATCGGCTTTTCGGCCAGAGCCGTGAACAGGTCCAGCTCAACGGCCGTCAGCAGGACCTTCGAAGCCCAGAACGCGGTCGCAGTTTGCATGATGTGGCCTGGATCGAGTTGTCTGCTCATGATCCCTCCCTGAAAGCGCGTCTCCGGAGACACGGCCGCCACGCCACGATCGGGACGCGACGATCATTCCGCACGTTTGCCTGTTCCTTGTTTGTATCACATTGTGCTAGCTTTGGCGCCTTCCACATAGATGCTCGGGGCGTACACCGGTGGGCAACCTGGCGCGGCGGACGCGTATCTCGTCGGGAACTCTCGCTGCGATGTACGTCGTACGCGATTCTGTTGGCGAAGGAGACCGGACATGGATTCAACGCGTCAGACCACGCCACCCAAGCGCTCGATCGAAGACCGCTTTGCCGAGATTGCCGAAGAGCTGGACCTCGAGCTCGATGCGCCGGGGAGCGAGAGTCGCATGGTGGGAATCGCAATCGCTCCCGTTGCGCATGACGCCAAGGGTACCGGCGGAGGAAAGCCGGGACGCGTCGGAGCCAAGGATAACCAGGCGATCAAAAAGCTCCTGACGAACTGGCACAAGCTTGCGCCGACGCAGCTGCCGAAAAAATGGAAGAGCTTCGCTACGGATCCCTACATCGTCGTATTGCCCGGTGGACTCAAGCGCATGAACCAAGCCGCGACCGCGTCTTGGTTGAAGTCGAAGCAGTACAAGGACGCCAATGAGCAGTTCGGTCCCTACAACCCACGTCGGGCGAG
>JBFJHN010000508.1:0-3329 GCA_041613275.1 Candidatus Krumholzibacteriia bacterium
CGAATTGGTACGAGTTGGCTTTGAAGCTCAATGCGTTTGGCAGGATGGCCCCGTCGGTGTCGTAGTAGCGAGAAAGGCGCTGGGGTCTCAGCGTCCGTGGGCGGAATCACGAGCGTAGAGCGACACTTCGAGAGCGTCCGTCTTCGCGATCGAATCGTCACGCACGCTCCGCGCGTTGCCTCTGCTTGTTGGATGGACGCTCGACACAAGGAGTGCTACGGTAGCTCTCTGCATTTGTCTGACACGAGATTACCCAGCGCGAGGACACAAGCCCATGACGCAAAAGACCCTGACCGCCTACGAAGATCTACAGTTCGCGCCCCTGGCCGAAGGCAGCCCCGTTCATGTCGCGCTCCTCTGGGGGAATCCGCAGACCGGACCCGCAGCCGTCATGGTGAAGTTCCCCGAGGGCTACAAGGAACCCTGGCACTCGCACACGTCGACATACCACGCCGTGCTCATCAAGGGCGAGTTCCGCTCCCGCAGTCCGGAAGGCGGGCAGGAGTCCGAACGTGTGCTCGGACCGGGATCCTACATCCTCCAACCCGGCGGCGTGACCCACGCCGAGCTCAACGCCGGCTCCGGCGAATCGCTCGCGATGGTCTACTTCGACGGTCCGGTCGACTTCGTGCTGGCGGACTGAGAGCACGAGCGTCGCAGCGCATGCAATGTTGGAGACTCCACGCAATGCGCTACACTGCCCTCAGCCGGGGTGGTGGAATGGCAGACACAGGGGACTTAAAATCCCCTGAGGGCGACCTCGTGAGGGTTCGAATCCCTCCCCCGGCACCATTGCGTTGTGACACCCGTCAAGGAGCCAGCCAGTACGCTGAAGTCCTCCGCTCCACCTGAACCCAAGCCCAAAGACGCCACGCGTGCCGGCCTGGTGCAGCCGAGCGGACGTGGCCCGTCCTTCTTCGCGGCGACGCTGAGGATGACCCGGTCCATCGTGTTGATCCTGGCACTCGCGTGCACATCGACACACACATCCGAACCGCTCGAACTGCCGGACGACACACCGTCGTCGCAACCTCCACGAGCGTACACACGAGAAGTCGAGTACGAGGACATCGAGAGTCAATCGCTGTATGTGCCCATGAGCGACGGGGTCCGTCTGGCGGTGGATGTTCATCGCCCGAAGGGCCTCCCTGCCGGAAGGCGCATTCCCACCGTCCTCCATCAAACGCGGTACTGGCGCTCTCTCGCAATCCGTTTCCCAGGCACCCTGTTCGCGAACGGATACTTCATTGTCATGGGCCGCACGAAGAAGTACTTCGTACAACGAGGGTATGCGTGGGTGGATGTCGACGTCCGTGGAACCGGTGCATCGTTCGGCACATGGAAACACTCCTACTGGGAGAAGGAGGTTCGTGACGGCGCCGAGATCGTCGAGTGGATCGTTCGCCAGCCCTGGAGCGATGGACAGGTTGCGGCGTGGGGCAAGTCCTACTCGGGCGGCGCAGCGGAATTCTTGCTGGCGAACCGGCACCCGAGCGTCAAGGCGGCCGTGCCCATGTACAGTCCGTTCGATGTCTATGACGACATTGGGTGGCCTGGCGGTGTGTTCTCGAGTTGGTACGTTCGAGAATGGGCGCGCCTGAACGCGTCTCTGGATCGCAACGTGTTGCCTGTGAAATCCATGCGCGCCAAGCTCTTCGTTTCCGGCGTGAAGCCGGTGGACGGAAACGATGGCAAGCGACTTCTACGCGAGGCCGTGGAGAAACGAACGGAGAACACAGACGTCCTCGCCGAAGCTGACGGCGTCATGTTCCGCAAGGATCGCTCCTCGAACATCGCCGGTGTGGACGCGTTCTCTCCGCACGCCTTCGCGCAGAGCATCAAAGCATCCGGTGCGGCGATCTACAGCTACTCCGGCTGGTACGACGGAGCGTACGCGCACGCGGCAATCAAGCGTTTCTTGACCTACTCTCGCCCCCGCGACCGCCTCATCATTGGGCCGTGGGACCATGGCGGGCACCACAACGTGAGCCCGTTCACGCAGAAGGACGCCGCGTTCGATCACAACGGCGAGGTGTTGAAGTTCTTCGATGCTCACCTCCTGGGGATCGACACCGGGATCGAACGCGAGGCGCGCGTCCACTACTACGTGATGGGCGCCGAGGAATGGCGGTCCGCCGACTCGTGGCCGCCGCGTGAGAGCCGGCCCGCGACGTACTACATGGTGTCGGCTGGCGTGCTGGGGCGCTTCGCACCGGAACGAGCCTCGGGCTCCGATGAGTATCGCGTCGACTTCGAAATCGGAACCGGAACGCCTTCACGTTGGAGCGGGCTCGTGGGCGCCACCGACAGTCCGAAGCTGTATCCCGATTGGAGCCGGAACGCGAACCGCAGACTGCACTATGCGTCCTCGCCTCTAGAAGAATCGGTCGAAGTCACCGGCCACGCCGTGGTCACGCTTTATGTGTCGTCCACCGCAACGGATGGAAGCTTCTTCGTCTATTTGGAGGACGTCGACCCAGACGGCAAGATCACGTACGTGACGGAGGGGATGCTTCGTGCACTCCATCGCGAGTCGGTCACCGATTCCGCGCTTCATCGCGACGCGGTCCCCACGAGACGCTTCGACCGTCGGTCCGCGCGAGAGCTTCAGCCTAGTGAAGTCGTTGAGCTGACCTTCGACCTGCTGCCGGTTTCGTACGTGTTCAAACAAGGCCACGCAATTCGCGTTTCGATCGCGGGAGCCGATCGCGATCACTTCGAGGCCGTTGCCATCGAGCAGGCACCCACCGTCCGAGTGTTTCGAGATGCAACGCGCCCCTCACGAATCGTTCTCCCAACGATGCACCGATGATTGCGTTCTCAGCGCGACGTCACGGCATTGGCGGCTTCGAAGTGAGCCGAGAAGTACGGGAGCAGCTCGGTATAGAGACGGCCGTGCTTGCCCCACAGGCGGTTCCGATGATCGCCGTTGTACATCTCGAACGTGTGCTCGATGCCGGCGCGGGTTAGGGCATCGGAGAGCTGCTTCGATGTCTCGGGAATGTGCGTGTACTCATCGACGAACGCCGTATCGAAACGAATTCCACGTAGCTTGCGAAGATTCTCAGCATGCGCGTCGACCATGTAGGCGGGCATCTGCGTCTGCCAGCGATCCCAGCCTGGGCCGTGATCGACGAGCCTCCCGTTCTTCTGGACAAACGGGTAATCCGTGAAGAACGGCGCCTTGTCGGGGTTGGGCGAAAAGGCTTGCCCCACGCCGATCGTCGCCACGACGTACAGGTTCTGCTGCATCGCTTCCTCGGCCGTGGCCACCGACATGAGTCTGTTGAAAGCCGGGTTGGAGGCGGAAATGTCCGGTCCCCAAGCCA
>JBFJHN010000509.1:0-3325 GCA_041613275.1 Candidatus Krumholzibacteriia bacterium
GGGCACGCACGTACCACCTGCTCGACATCCTGCTCCGACACGACATCGAGGTGTACGCCCTCGCCCAGCCCCACGCGGATGGAAGCGGTCGCTTCGAGCCCGGACACGCGTACGTGGTGCCGCTCGACCAGCCGCAGTATCGTCTGGCGAAGGCTCTCTTTCGTGAGCAGACCAGCTTCCAGGACAGCCTGTTCTACGACGTCTCCACGTGGACGCTCCCGTACGCGCTGGGCGTGCGCTACCGCGAGCTGCGCAAGTCGCCCGGCAACCTGCGCGGCGTGCCCGTGGAGCGCGCGACGCTCCCCGCCGGACGCGCGCCGTCGAATGGCGGCAGCTACGCCTACGCCTTCAACTGGCACGAGTACTACGCCCCGCGCGCGCTGAACCGTCTGCTGGAGGGCGGTGCGCGCGCGCGCGTCGCGACGCGCCCCTTCACCGGCAGCACCGATGCGGGTCCGGTGAACTTCGACTACGGCACCGTCGTCGTTCCGATGGGCATCCAGGACGTCGACGCCTCGACGATCCACGACATCGTCACACGCGTCGCGCGCGAAGACGCCGTCGACGTCTTCGCCCTTGTCAGCGGCCTCACCCCGGGCGGCATCGATCTGGGGAGCCCCAGCATGCGACCGCTCACCTTGCCCCGACCCCTGCTCGTGGTCGGCGGCGGGGTCTCCACCTACGAAGCCGGCGAAGTCTGGCATCTCCTGGACCAGCGCTTCGACGTCGGAGTTTCGCTGGTCGACATCGAGCGCTTGGGACGCGTCGACCTCGATGACTACACGCACGTCATCCTGGTCCATGGGAGCTACGACGACATCTCAGACGAACGCGTCGAGGAGCTGAAACGCTGGATCCGTGGTGGCGGAGTCCTCGTGGCGACGAAGCGCGCGGTGCGCTGGGTCGACGAGAACGAGATCGTCGATCTCGAGTTCATCGACGACGAAGAGAACGCGAACAACGGCGTAGCGCGTCGCAACTATGTCGACTACGAGCGGCAGTTCGGAGCCCACATCATCAGCGGCGCCATCTTCGCCACCGACGTCGATCGCACCCACCCGCTCGGCTACGGCTTCCGCGAGCGCACGCTTGCCGTCTTTCGCAACCACCGGATGTTCCTGAAACCGAGCACGAATCCCTACGGCACCGTCGTGCAGTACACGCAGGCCCCGTTGCGGAGCGGCTACATCAGTGCTTCGAATCTGGCAAAGCTGGGAGGCACCGCGTCCGCCGTGGCCCATCGCGTGGGCGGCGGCGCGGTCGTCATGCTGCTCGACAATCCCAACTTCCGCGCCTTCTGGTACGGGACGAACACGCTGTTGTTGAACGCCCTGTTTTTCGGGTCCGTGATCGAGCACACCGACGAGTAGGTCCTCTTTTTCGTCCGGGCGCACGCCCGCTTGCACCGAGGTGCGACATGGCTTCACGTTTCATCGCAAGCATCATGCTGCGTGAGCTCGCGTCCCTGCGAGCCGAGATCCACGCCTACCACGAAGAGTCGGATCTGTGGGCCCTCCCCGAGGGCATTGCGAACTCGGCAGGAACCTTGGCGCTCCACCTGTGCGGAAACTTGCAGCACTACGTCGGCGCCCAGCTGGGCGGATCCGGCTACGTGCGTGATCGACCGGCCGAGTTCGCGCGCCGGAACGTCCCGCGCGCCGAGATCGACGCCGAGATCGACGCGGCCGCGGCGGCCGTGCGCGAGACGTTCGCGTCGTTCGACGAGACCCGACTGGCGGACACGTTTCCGGAGCCCATCATGGGGCATACGGTAACCACGGCCGAGTTTCTCGTGCACCTCGTCAGCCACCTCGGCTATCACCTGGGCCAGATCGACTACCACCGCCGTCTCACGTCGCGGACTTCGGGGACGGTGGCCAACCTGTCCATCCACGGTCTCGCTTCGGCCCGAAAATGATGGTGCGTGCCCGGGACGGTGCCATACGGGACGACGGACGACCACGGGAAACGTTTGTTCGGTCCGTGCTTTGCTGAGTCTCGATGCAAACGCTCTTCCCCTTCTCCGAAGAGCCGTCATCGCGTATTCTTGGAACCAGCCCCACTCAGATCTACGCTCGAGGAGTTTGCGTGCGGTCCCTGATCCTCGCTTCAGTGAGCCTCCTGTTCTTCGTCGTCGCCGTCCAAGCCCAGCCACGCGTGGTCCGGGTTCCCTTTCAACAGGCACCCGAGTTCCTGGGCTACGTCGAAGACGCCTTCATCGTGGTCTTCGACGCACCGACGCGGCGAACACTTCGCGTCGAATCCGACTCCGCGGGGAGACCGTCCACCAACGTGCCAGGCATCCAGAGCCTCATCGATGCGTTCGGCGTGCGTAGCCTGCGGCGCCAGTTCGGCACGGCACGTCCTCCGGCGCCAGGATCCGGGTACCCCGACTTGACCGGGCATTACAAGGTGAGGCTTCAGGCCGGGATGCCGCTCGACGCCGCCGTGAACGCGTTTCGTGCCGATCCGCGCGTCCAAAGCGTCGAGAAAATCGGCATCCACGCGATGACCCTCACACCGAACGACCCGTTCTACATGGACTCGCCGAACCCGAGCTTCGACTTCGATCAGTGGCACTACTGGAACGACCACAGCATCGACGCCGATCTTGCCTGGGATTCGACAACCGGGGACCCCAACGTCGTCGTCGGCATCCTCGACAGCGGCGTTCGCTATTTCCACGTCGATCTGGGGGGCAACAGTCCGCAGTGGGGACCAGACAGTCCCTTCCCGAACGGCAACATCTTCGTGAACGCGGCCGAGACTCCTGGAGACGGAGTCGACAACGACAACAACGGTTTCATCGACGACACGATCGGTTGGGATTTCGTCGAAAGCGCGGGCGGTGGCCCCGTGAGCTGCATCGACGCCGACTGCGATGTGCCGGACAACGATCCGGATGACTTCAACGGGCACGGCACCCACACGGCGGGCACGGTGGGCGCCATCACCAACAACGGCAGCATCGTCGCGGGTGTTGCAGGTGGATTCGCGGGCGGCATCCCCGCAAGCGTCGCCAACGGATGCAAGATCCTACCGCTGCGCATGGGTTTCCACGCCCGCACCCAGGGACTGACCGTGGGCGTCGTACAGATGGACTGGGCTGCCGAGGCCATGCAATACGTCGCCGACCTGGTCGATGCCGGAGTGAACGTCGCCGCCATCAACTGCTCTTGGGGTTCCAGCAACACGGGAGGCCTGAACGCCGCAGTCGATGCCGTGCTCGCGCGCGACGTGCTGGTCGTGCACGCCGCCGGCAACAGCAACTCTTCGAGCCCCGACTTTTTGGGAAGCAAGGTCGGTGTGATGAACGTCGCCGCGA
>JBFJHN010000510.1:0-3318 GCA_041613275.1 Candidatus Krumholzibacteriia bacterium
CGTACGTTTCATCGCCGCCGACACGGATGGCGCCGCGCAGGAGATCGTCTGGGAAGAGTATCCGGAGCGCTCCTGGAAGGGGCGCCGCGTGGAGCGCTAGCTTGACGCACCGCTTGACGGTAGCCGGCGCCTGCACCGCAACGGTGGCCGGCGCCTACACCGCAACGGTGGCCGCGATGGCGCGCACGTGCTCCGGCGTCGTGCCGCAGCAACCGCCGATCAGGCGCGCGCCGAGTCGCCGCCATTCGCGCACGGCGTCCGCGTAGCGCACGGGCGGCGTCGCAGTGTCCGGCGTCCAGCCGCTTCGATCGTCGGGCTTGCCGAAATTGGCGTAGGCACCGATCGGACGCGCGTCGTCGTCCCACTGCATGCGCTCCAGTGCCGCAGTCACCACCGCGGACGGCGAGCAGTTCACCAGGAAGCCCGCGACCGACAGCGGCCGGATGTGCGCCCAGGCGACTTCGAGATCCTCGCCCGACAGCAGATCGCCATTTCCATGCGGATCGAGAATGAGGCTCACGAGAACCGGCAGTCCGGTCTCGAGCGCCACGCTTGCGGCGTCGTGCGCCTCGCGCGCAGTGTTCATCGTTTCGACCAGCAGGAGATCGACGCCGGCATGAGCCAGGTTGCGCGCGTGGTCGGCGTGCTCGCGCAACAACACGTCGCCTGGCGGCACGCGCTCGGGGTGGAAGCAGTCTTCGAGCGGCGAGATGCAGCCGGCCACGAGGCCGTGCCCCGCGGCCTCGCATGCTTCGCGTGCGAGCGCCACACTGCGTGCGGTCAGTGCGCGCGCCTCGGATTCCCGTCCAAAGCCGCGCAGCGTGTAGGCCGTCGTCCGAAACGTGTTGGCGGTGACGATGTGCGCGCCCGCTTCCAGGTAGTCGCGGTGAACCTGTCGCAGCACGTCGGGCGCGCGTTCGGCGGCGTCAGCTGTCCACATGGGCAGCGGCGTCTCGACACCGCGCCGCTGCAGCTCGGTTCCGGTGGCACCGTCCAGGATGACGACCTCGTGGGCGTCGAGCAGCTGTTGCAACGCGTCGGTCACACGCACTCCGGCGGGAAAAGATGCTCCTCGGGACGGTAACAGATTCCGGCGCGCGGGCGCGCACCATCCGTTGCGCGTGTTGCAACGTAAACTGTGATCGTGTAACGTCTTCGGCTGCTCGGGTTGCCCTCGCCCGCCACCGTGCTCGCTTGCGGTGCGGGGTCCGTGGGCCGAGGGTTCGCAGCATTCGCACGGGAGTCCGCATGGCCGTGGCCACGACCGAAAAGCTCCTGCACGAGATCAAGAGCGGCCGTCGGTTGACGTTCGACGAGGCCGTGCGCCTGTACCGCGAAGCCGACCTGCTGGCACTCGGTCAGGCGGCGCAGGCGGCGCGCTACCGTCACGTGCCCGAGCGCCAGGTGACGTACCTCATCGATCGCAACATCAACTACACGAACGTCTGCATCACTGATTGTCACTTCTGCGCCTTTTACCGGCCATCCGAGAGTCATCCCGAGGCCTACATCCTGCCGCGCGAGGTCATGGCGCAGAAGATCGAAGAACTGCTGGACGCCGGGGGCACGCGCATCCTGATGCAGGGCGGCCATCATCCTGGCCTGCCGCTCTCCTGGTACGAGGACCTGCTGCGCTGGTTGCGCGCGACGTATCCGGAGATCGAGATCAACTCGTTCTCGCCCTCGGAGATCGATCACATCGCGCAGGTGGAAGGTTGCTCGATGGAGGACGTCCTGCGGCGTTTGAAGGCCGCAGGCATGGCGGGGCTTCCGGGCGGTGGCGCCGAGATGCTCGACGACGACATTCGCCAGAAGGTGAGCCCCAAGAAGCAGAACGCGGCCGGTTGGCTTGCAGCCATGCGCATCGCGCAGGAGCTCGGCTTGACGACGACGGCGACGATGGTGATCGGCTTCGGCGAAACGGTCGAGCAGCGCATGGGTCACTTGCAGAAGCTGCGCGACCTGCAGGACGAGAGTCTTGCGCAACACGGCAACGGCTTCACGGCGTTCATCGCCTGGACGTTACAGATCGAGAACACGTCTCTGGGGGGTAGCAAGAACCGCGAAGACTATGGCGTGAGCGCGCCCGAGTATCTGCGAACCGTCGCGGTGGCGCGGCTCTTCCTGGACAACTTCGAGCACATCCAGGCGTCGTGGCCCACGCAAGGTGTACGGCTGGCGCAGGTTGCGCTCGAGTTCGGTTGCGACGACTTCGGTAGCACGATGATGGAGGAGAACGTCGTCTCGGCTGCGGGCACGAGCTTGCGACACGTGGCCGAGCTCAACATCCAGCGCAACATCCACGCGGCCGGCTTCACGCCCGCCCAACGCGACTCGCGCTACAACACGCTGCGCGTCGTCGCGCGTGTCCCCGAGCCTGCGGCGCCGCGCCGCTGAGGCTCGCTCCCGCTACAAGGTCTTGTCGTCCTCGTGACTCCGGTACAGCTCGGAGAGTCGCCGCGCCACGGCGGGCATCTTCGACTCGCCTGCGGCGGGACGCTCGACACCGTATACGGTCTGCGGGAAGTCGAGCGGTTTCTGGATGGCCCAGATGCGCTCGTGTTCGTCGGGCGGCAGGATCTCCGCCGGCCGGCCGACGGCCACCCAGCCGATCGGCACCGTGGCGCCCTCCGGCAGCTGCGTGCGCACGTGCACGACGCCGTTGATGCGCACCTCCGAGCGCGCGCCCAGCGTCGCTCCGTGGAACACCGAGGCGCCCGTTGCAACGAACACCGACTCCTCCAGAGTGCACCCGACGACGTGCGCGTGCGGGCCGATGAGACAGTCGCGCGCGATGTGCGTCGAGTGCCGCGCCGAGCTGCGCACGACGGCGTTCTCCAACACGATGCAGTTCTCGTCGAGCGTGATCGAGCCGCCTTCGGCCACGAGCGTTGCTCCGAAGAGCACGCGCACGCCGGCGGCGATCGTCACGTCGCCACAGACGACGGCGGTCGGCGCCACGTACGCCGAAGCGTCGATGCGCGGTTTCTTGCCCAGGTGCTCGAGAATCACGACGCCACCGCCTTGTTCGTTGGACCTGTCTCTTGGCCACGTGTTCCGGTCGTGCTCACAGCGGCTTGTACACCATGTAGTAGACGTTCATCAGCGGCAACAGCGTGGCCACGATGCCCGCCGCCATCCAGATCCGGCCCAACGCCCAGTAGCGTTGCGGGATCTCACCGCCTTCGGCGAAGGCGCGAGCCAGACGCGATTGCTTGATCTGGATGGGGATCAGCACCGCGATCCAGATGATTCCCGAAGCCGCAAACAGCTCGAGGCCGCGTCGAATCCACAGAACGCGCAGCGGCTCGTCCGCGA
>JBFJHN010000511.1:0-3318 GCA_041613275.1 Candidatus Krumholzibacteriia bacterium
CAGGTGCGGCGACAGGTCGCCCGGCTGCCCCAGGCCACCCAGATAGACGAGGCGGCGCACGCCGTTCGCGCGTGCCGCTTGCGCGAAGTTGTGCGCGGCCTCGCGATCTTCGACGACGAAGCCCTTGGAGTCGCTCATCGAGTGCACGAGGTAGAAAGCCGTGTCGACGCCCTGCAGCGCGGCGTGCAGCGATTCCGGATCGAAAACGTCGCCGGCGACGACCTCCGTATGCTCGCCCACGCGACCACGAAGGTTCTCCGGCTGCCGCGCCACGCACCGCACGCGCGCGCCCTGCGCCTCGAGGCGGCCGAGAAGGCGGCCGCCGATGTAGCCTGTGGCGCCGGTCAGCAGGATCAGGCGATCGGGGCTCGTCATTGGCATCCTCTTGAAGGTGGTAGTCACAATCCGGCCCCTGAGAAGCGGGCCTACATGGAAGTTCGCAGCGAGAGGCGATCCGGATGCTAGTCGAGGTCGTCGAGGACCTCGCGGATGCGCGGGAAGGCGCCACGGACGTCGTCGGCTGAGACCGCGCCAATCGACATGCGGAACCAGCCGCTTTCGGCTGCCAACCCGAACGCCTGGAACGGGACGATGGCGAAGCCGGCGCGGTCCAGCAGAATGCGCCTCAGCTGGTCATTGCTCGTGATCTTCTTTCCGGCCAGCGAGCGGCCGATGACATCGAGGTGCAGTGAGAGGTAGATCGCGCCCTGCGGATGGACACAGTCGACGGGGTAACCGTCGGATTTCATCTTCATGAAGCCGTCGTACACCTGCTGGAGTCGTTCGCGCACGCGCTCGGCCATTTCGCGCTTGTAGCGCGCCACCTCGTCGGCATCGACCAGGAACTTCGCCAACGCGACCTGCTCCGCGCGCGGTGCCCAGGCGCCCATGTGACCGACGATGTCTTTCATCCGCTGGGTCACGGTCGGCGCCGACAACACCCAGCCGACGCGCAGACCCGTCGAGGCGAAGGCCTTCGAGATGCCGTCCAGGCTGATGACCCACGGTGCCGACTCGGGAACCAGCTCGGTCGGGAAGTGGTGCTGCGCGTCGCCGAAGACGAGCGCGCCATACACCGCGTCGTACAACAAGAACAAGGCGCGCCGTCCGGCTGCGGTGCGTTTCTCGTTCTCACGCACGATGGCCTCGACGATGGTGCGCAGCTGGTCGGCTGCGATCACCGTGCCCGTGGGGTTGAGCGGGCTGTTCAAGCAAACGAGGCGCGCATCCGCCAGATGCGGCTCGAGCTGTTCGGGCGTCGGCATGAAGCCGTCCTCGGCGCGCGTCGGAATGGCGACACCCTTGGCCCGCGCGAGCCACGTGTAGTGGTTGTTGTTCCACGACGGCACCGGGTAGACGACTTTGTCGCCGGGGTTCAGCACGGTCCTGTAGGCGGCGTACAGAACGGGACGCGCACCGCCCGTAATGAGCACGGACTCCAGCGGATAGCGCACGCCCCACTCGCGCTCGACGTACGTCGTCACCGCCTCGCGCAGTGCGAGCACGCCGTCCGAGGGCGGATAGTTCGTCTCGCCAGATGCGAGTGCTTCCTGCGTTCCACGCAACAGCGCTTCGGGAATCGGGAACAGGCGCGCGTCGAAGTCGCCGACCGTCAGATTGCAGATGGATTCGCCCTTGCGAACGAGCTCGCGAATGTCGGCTGCGATCTTGAGGATCTCGGAGCCGACGAGGCCGCGCGCACAGTCGGAAAGCGACGTGTCGAGCGCCTCTTGATCACCGAATTCGAGCTCGCTGCGTGTGTTGAAGGCCATGGCTCATTCTAGCCGTGACGCCTCGCGCACGCCACAAGCATCGGCCGACAGACGCGGGCGCCTTGGAGCCGCCGCGCGCTGCCGCCTTCCCGCCAGCCCATTCGCGCTCGACCGCCCCGTCCGAGCCGATCCCTTGACAGGTGTGCGCGTCTTCGGAAAGCTCCGTGAAGATGAAACGGCTGCTCCCCGACAAGGCTTCCCCAAGAGAAACGAGACTGCCGTGCGTGCGCGTGCAAAAGAAGACGTACCCCACCGGTGTTCCCCGTTGATTCCCCTCCTCGCGCTCGTGGGTGCGTGCGCGCTTCCGCTGCCGAGCCCGACGCACGCGCAGCCGAGCGCCAGCCGCGCGTGGGATCAGGGCGTCGTGGCCGAAGGGCCGGTGGCCGTGCTGCCGCAACGCGAGCGCGTCGACGCCATCAACCGCATGCTCGAAGACCGCCTCGAGAATCTCTTGCCGCAGCTCATGCGCGAGACCGGGATCGAGATGTGGCTTGTCATCAACCGCGAGTACAACGAAGACCCGGTGTACCTGAGCCTCGTTCCGGCCCCGGTGTTCGCCGCGCGCCGAACGACGATGCTCGTGTTCCACGATCGCGGCCCCGAACAAGGCGTCGAGAAGTTCACGGTGAGCCGCTATCCGCTTGGGCAGATCTATGTGAGCGCCTGGGAGGGCGGCAACCTCGAAGAGCAGTGGCAGCGCCTGGGTGAGATCATCGCCGAACGCAAGCCGGCATCGATCGGCATCAACACCAGCACGCACTGGGCCTTCGGGGACGGTTTGAGCCATGGGCTTTACGAGCAGCTGCGCGCGGTGTCCGGCGACGTGCCGCTCGTGAGCGCAGAGGAGCTGTGCATCCGCTGGCTCGAGACGCGCACGCAGATGGAGCTGGAAGCGTATCCGCACATCGTGCGCCTCGCCCGCAGCGTCATCGCGGAAGCTTTCTCGAGTCGCGTCATCACGCCGGGCGTGACCACGACGACCGACGTTGCCTGGTACATCCGGCAGCGCTACAGCGATCTGGGATTACCCATCTGGTTCATGCCGTACGTCAACGCGCAGCGAAGAGGCATCACGTACGAGGACGACAAGCCGTTCTTCGGTGAGAGCGATGTCGTCATCCAACGCGGTGACGTTTTGCACACGGACGTCGGCATTCGCTACCTGCGACTGAACACGGACAATCAGGAGATGGGCTACGTGCTGCGCCTCGGCGAGCAGGACGTGCCCGCGGGACTGAAGCACGCGCTGTCCGTGGGCAACCGTTGGCAGGACCTGCTCACGCAGAGCTTCGTTACGGGACGCACCGGGAACGAGATCCTCGCCGCCGCGCGCAAGGCCGCCGAGTCGGAGGGCATCGTGTGCAGCGTGTACACGCACCCGCTCGGGTTCCACGGGCATGGCGCCGGGCCGACGATCGGCATGTGGGACAACCAGGGACGCACGCCCGAGCGCGGCGATTGGAAGCTGCATCCGAACACGGCGTATGCCATCGAAGGCAACGTCAAGGTGCCCGTGCCCGAGTGGGACGGCCAGTGGGTGCAGATC
>JBFJHN010000512.1:0-3311 GCA_041613275.1 Candidatus Krumholzibacteriia bacterium
GCCGATCCCGACGTGCGCTCCGCCGGCCGAATCGAGGCAGATCACGAGGCCCGCTCCCGGCACCAGCGCGAGGATCGAGTACGCGGCGAGAGCGATCCTGGCCAGGGTCTTCGAGCGGTGTTCCAACGGTCGTGGACTGCGGGCGGCGACGCGCTGAGGCTAGCGCGGTCTCCGCCTCGCGCAATCGGCTGGCACCCGGTTTTGGGGAGCCGTGCAGCGCATCCAACACGCAGCCCAGGTCGACCACCTGCTTCGACGTGTTGTCGCGCGCGAAGCGATCGAGCTCGGTGAAGTTCTCGAGATCGGCTCCGATCCCGCAGCCGGAGAAGTTGAACGGCACGGCGATGAAACCCGCCGCGGCCAGGCGTGCGCCGATCTCCGGAAAGAAGCCCCAGTTCTTGAAACCCTTGAAACCGTGGCAGACGACGACGACGGGGCTTGCGCCCTCCGTGCGGTCGGGCTGGAACACGTCGCCGCGCAGGGGCTCGCCACGCGTGTTGGTGAGTTCGAAAGCACGTCCCCGCATCCGCACTTCCCGCAGGGGCGAGGTCACACCTCGCTCGAAGGGCACAGGTCGTTCAGAACGCATTCGGCGCAACGCGGACGCCGGGCGATGCACACGCGCCGACCGTGCTCGATGAACAGATGCGCCAGCGCCGTCCATTTCGCCTTGGGCACGATCTGCATCAGATCGCGCTCGATCTTGTTCGGGTCCTGGTGGGCTGTCAAGTTCAGGAGCCGTGAGATCCGCCCCACGTGGGTGTCCACGACGACTCCCGGGATACCGAAGGCGTTCCCGAGGACGACGTTCGCCGTCTTGCGCCCGATGCCGGCCAGCTGCACCAGGCTGTCGAGGTCACGAGGCACCTCGCCGCCGTGACTTTCCACCAGCTCCTGTGCACACGCGACGATGCTCTTGGCCTTGTTCCGGAAGAAGCCGGTGCTGCGAATGATCTCTTCGAGCTCGGGGAACTCCGCCTGGGCGAGATCCTGCGCCGTCGGATAACGGCGAAACAACTGCGGCGTCACCATGTTGACGCGCACGTCGGTGCATTGCGCGGAGAGAATCGTCGCGATAACGAGCTGCAGCGGCGTTTCGTAGTCGAGCGAGCAGCGCGCGTCCGGGTACTCACGTTCGAGCCGCGACAGGATCGTTCGCATGCGCCGCTTGTCGTCCGCGAGGTCGGCGGGCGCGGGCTCGGGGCGCGCAGGCTTCGTCGGCGGCGCTGGGCTCTTGCGCACCGCGGTGCTCTTGCGCTGCGTCGTGCTCGTGCGCGACGACGTCGTCTTGCGCACCGTCGGACCCTTGCGCGATGTGGTGCTCTTGCGTGAAGTCGTCTTCTTGCGCGACGACGAGGACTTGCGCGACGAGCTGCGACGCGAAGCGGTCTTCCGTGTGGTGCGCGCGCTCATGCGTGACCTCGTGCGGCTCGGCGGGATTCGAAGTGTTTTGCGACGTCGTCGGCACCGCGAGTATTGAACACGTGCTCGGGACCCAGCCAGCCGCGTCGCGCCAGCCCCACGGCAAGCTCCAGCTGCTCGAGCTCGTCGGCTGCGTACGCGTCGGGAGCGACGCACACAAGAGCTCCCTTGTCGCGCGCCAAACGGATCTGGCTGCCGTCGGGATCCATCCGTTTCGGTTGCCCATCGATCTCGACCACCACGCCGGCGTCTGCCGCGGCCTCGAACACGGCGGAGAGATCGAGCTCCAAACCTCCGTGCTCCAGCAGGATGCGGCTCGTGGGATGTCCGAGGATGGTCGTGAAAGGACTCCGGAGCGCGCGGATCACGCGTCGGGTCTGCGCGTCGCGCGAGAGATCGCGCCCCGTGTGCACCGCGGCGACGACGAAGTCGAAGCCGCGAAGCACCTCGTCCGGCAGACCGAAACTCCCATCCTCCCGCACGTCGGCCTCGACGCCGTGGAAGATCCGAATGCCGGGCACACGATTCGCGAGCTCGCGAATCTCGCGGCGTTGGGTTTCGGCGCGTTCGGCGTTCAGGCCGCCCCCGCCCTGTTCCGGCCCGTGATCGCTGATGCCAACGTACTTCCAGCCCCGGTCGCGTGCCGCGCGCACGACGGTCTCGAGATCGTCGCGCCCGCCGCTGAGATCGGTGTGCACGTGGAACGCGCCCTGCACGTCGGCGCCTTCCAGCAATCGCTGCGGCACCGACTCGGATTCGGCGGCCTGGATCTCGCCCTCGTCTTCGCGTAGCTCGGGCGGCACGTACTGTAGGCCCAGCGCTGCGAACAGGTCCTGCTCGGTCTTGCACTCGATGAGCTCGTCGCCGCGGAACAAGCCGTACTCGTTGATCTTGATGCCCATGCGCTGGGCGCGGCCGCGCATGGCGACGTTGTGCGCCTTGCTGCCCGTGAAGTGGTGCATGGCGTAGGGATACTGCGCGTCGCGCACGACGCGCAGGTCGATCTGCAGGCCGCTCGCGTGCAGGATGCTCGTCTTCGTGGGACCGCTGCCGATGACGCGCTCGACCCAGTCGCCGGACGCGAAGTGCTCGGAGATCGCTTCGGGGTCGTCGGTGCTCACGACGATGTCGACGTCGTGCACCGTTTCCTTGCGCCGGCGCAGGCTGCCCGCCATCTCGGCGCGCACGGTGGCGGGGTGGTCGCGCAGCGACTCGAACACCGGCCGAGCGTGGGCATGAGCCACGCTCCAGAAGAAGCGTGCGTTGACGCGCCGCAGGTACGCGATGCCGCGCAGGATGTTCTCCTGCGTCTTCTCGCCGAAGCCACGCAGGTCTTCGAGCTGACCCGTCTGGCAGGCGGCCTCGAGCGCCTCGACGCTGTCGATCGACATCGAGTCGTACAGCAGCTTGACCTTCTTGGGGCCCAGGCCGGGAATGCGCAGCATCTCGAGCAGGCCTCCCGGGACGCGGGAGCGGAGCTCGTCGTAGTACGCGCTCTCGCCGGTGTAGGCCATGGCGACGACCTTCTCGGCGATGCCGCGTCCGATCCCGCGCACGCGCTCGAGGTTGCCGCTCTGGATCGCGTCGGGCAGCTCGTCGCCCAGGCCGGGCAGGACGCGTGCGGCGTTCTCGTAGGCGCGCACCTTGAACGTGTTCTCGCCGAGGATCTCGAGGAGCGCCGAGATCTCCTGCAGCTTGCGCGCGATCTGTTCAGCGGAAAGTGCGTCCGGCGTGCCGCTGTACGACGGCTCCGCGGGACGCTCCTTGCGCGTCCGCGCGGCCTTCTTTCGCGTCTTGCCGGACACCTCGTGTGGCGCGCCCTTCCCTTTCGTGCCCGAGGCCTTCCGGGCCTTCCTGGTGGTGCCCGCAGGCTGCGCTCCGGCGCTTCC
>JBFJHN010000513.1:0-3307 GCA_041613275.1 Candidatus Krumholzibacteriia bacterium
CGCCGGGCAGTACACGATCGAGGCGTGGCACGAGAAGTACGGCACGAAAACGCAGACGATCACGGTGGGCGATTCGCCGACCGCCGAGGTCAACTTCACGTTCCAGGCCACGGGCTCGTAAGGCAGGACCTCGAGTTCGAATGACGGCGCGAGGGCCGGGAATCCACCCCGGCCCTTTTTCGTGTGCTCAGGAGGCTGCGTCCGGGGCCTCGCGTCGACCCAGAGACGGATGCGCAACACCTTGATTGTACAGCGGATGCGCTGGATCGCAGCGGTCGCGCGGATACGGGCTGGCGCGTTCCAACCGTGCGGCGCGCAGCCTTGAATCCGGGCCTCCGGGGGCTTAGCATCCAGCGGCTGCAACATCCGACATGACAAGGCGTTCGCTCCCGCAGCACGACGCCGCCGACTCCGACGAGGCCCTGTCCGCATGAGCTCCACACTCGACGCGCGCGCGCGAGCCGACGACGAACGCGACGCGCCGCACGTTTCGAAATGGCTGCACGCTTACGCGGTGTTGGTTGCCGCCTGCACCGCCATTCTGGTGTTTGCCGGCGGATTGGTCACGAGCACCGGCGCGGCGCTTTCGGTGCCCGATTGGCCGCTGTCCTACGGCATGGTGTTTCCGCCCATGGTGGGCAACGTGCGTTTCGAGCACGGGCACCGCATGATCGCCGCTACGGTGGGCATGTTGACCGTCGTGCTGGCGATCTGGCTGCACCGAAGCGCGGCCGAACGCCGCGTGCGCAGGTTGGGATGGCTGGCGCTCGCAGCCGTCGTCACGCAGGGAACGCTGGGCGGGTTGACCGTTCTGCTGCTCCTGCCGACCGAGATCTCGGTGGCACACGCGTGTCTCGGTCAGACGTTCTTTTGCATCGTCGTCGCCATCGCTCTTCTGACGTCGCCGGGCTGGCGCCGGTTGCGCGCGTCGACGACCGAGCACACGTCGCTGCGCACGCGCGCCGTGTGGCTGACGGCGATCGTCTTCGCTCAGCTTCTCATCGGCGCCATCATGCGCCACACCGGCGCGGGGCTTGCCATCCCGGACTTCCCGCTGGCGTTCGGCGCAGTCGTGCCGCCGTTCGACAGCGCCGGCATCGTCGTGCATTACACGCATCGCGTCGTGGGAACGCTGGTGGCGGTGTGGGCGATCGTGACGGCCGTGCACGCGCTGCGCTGGCATCGCGCGCGCCCGGCGCTGTTGCGGCCCGCGCTGCTCGTGGCGGTGTTGGCGCTCGTGCAGGTGCTGTTGGGCGGCATCACCGTGTGGACGCAGAAGTCGGTCGTGCCCACGACGTTCCACGTGTTGAACGGCGCGTTGATTCTGGCGACGAGCCTGGTACTGAGTCTGCGAAGCTTCCGTGTGCTCGAGCAGCGTGACGCGCGCGTCGAGCTTGTCGCCCGACCCCAGGAGGCGGCGTGAACGTGCGCACCGAATCGCTCGCGGTGGCGTCGACGCGCGCGCGCGTCTCCGACTTCGTGGAGATGACCAAGCCGCGCATCACCGGGCTCGTCGTGATGACCACCTGGGTGGGGTACTACCTGGCCGCACGCGGCAATGTGCAGCCGATCGTCCTGCTCCACACGTTGATGGGAACAGCGCTCACCTGCGCCGGCTCGGGTGTGCTGAACCAGATCGTCGAGCGCGACTACGACGCCCTGATGAAGCGCACGCGCCAGCGGCCCTTGCCCTCGGGACGGGTAACGCCGGCCGAGGCGCTGTGGTTCGCCATGCTGCTGTCGCTCACTGGGCTGTTCCAGCTGGCGCTGTTCGTGAATCTGATGGCATCGCTGATCGCAGCCGCGACGTTGGTGTCGTACCTGTTCGTGTACACGCCGCTCAAGCGGCGCACGTGGCTCGCGACCACGGTGGGTGCGGTGCCCGGCGCGCTGCCCCCGGTGATTGGCTGGGCGGCCGCGACCGGCGGTGTGGCCGCCGGCGCCTGGGCGTTGTTCGCGATCCAGTTCATCTGGCAGCTGCCGCACTTCTATGCCATCGCGTGGATGTATCGTGACGATTATGCGCGCGCCGGCTACCCCATGCTGTCGGTCGTCGACCCCGACGGCGCATTGACCGGTCGGCAGATCGCGGGCTGGAGCGCCGTGCTGATCCCAGCGAGCCTGCTGCCCGCGGTTCTGGAGCTCGCGGGCGTTCTGTACACGGGTGCGGCGCTCGTGTTGGGCGTGATCATGCTGGCGCTCGGTCTGGCCGTTGCGGCGCGCCACGACACCGCCCGTGCGCGGCGCGTCTTCCTGGGCTCGATCCTCTACCTGCCTGCGCTGTTTGGATGCCTGGTGCTCGACCGCTTTTTTGCATGACCCTTCTGCGCGCCTGCTCGAGGCGCGCGACCAGCCGCCGAGGTGACATGGAACACGCGGGGAAACGCAAGGAAGGCGGACGTGCGTCCGCGGCGGTCGCGGTCGAGGGCGTGACGTATGCGTACGGCGACCACGTCGCGCTGCACGACATCGAGTTCGACGTTGCCGTGGGAGAGATCTTCGGCTTGCTCGGCCCCAACGGAGGCGGCAAGAGCACGCTGTTTCGCATCCTCTCCACTCTGGTCCCGCCGCAGAGCGGTCGTATCCAGATTCTGGGTGCCGACGTGCTCCGCCAGCGCGGCGAGGTGCGCCGCAACCTCGGGGTCGTTTTCCAAGCGCCGGCGCTCGACCGCAAGCTGACCGTGGTCGAGAACCTGCGACATCAGGGACACCTGTACGGCCTGCGCGGTGCGCAGCTGCGCGCGCGCATCGATGCCGTTCTCGAACACTTCGCGTTGGCCGATCGGCGCCGGCAGCTCGTGGAGCAGCTGTCGGGTGGCCTGCGTCGCCGCGTCGAGCTGGCCAAGTGCCTGCTGCACGAGCCCCGGTTGCTGATCCTCGACGAGCCGTCGACCGGACTCGACCCCGGCGCACGGCTGGACCTGTGGCAGGCGCTGCAGCAGCTTCGGCGCGACCAGAAAGTCACGGTTCTCTTGACCAGCCACATTCTCGAGGAGGTCGAGCGCTGCGATCGCGTCGCGATTCTCGACCGCGGCCATCTTGTGGCGAGCGGCACGCCGGCGCAGTTGAAGGCGCGCATCGGCGACGACGTGATCACGATCAGCACGGCGGACCCGGGCGCGCTGGCGGCGAGCATTGCCTCGCAGTTCGAAGTGACGCCGCGCGTCGTGGACGCGACCGTGAGGCTCGAGCATGCCGGCGGGGCCGAGCTGTTGCGTCAGCTGGTGGCGGCGTTCACGAGCGAGATCGCCTCGGTGACGCTCTCGAAGCCGACGCTCGAAGATGTGTTCATCCACTGTACGGGCCG
>JBFJHN010000514.1:0-3286 GCA_041613275.1 Candidatus Krumholzibacteriia bacterium
GCAGATGCAGGACACGCAATCGCGCCCCGAGGACCTCGAGGAGCGCTACAACGCCGTCATCCGCGAATGGGCCGAGAGCATCGCCCTGCTCGGCGCCGAGGTCAAGGGTCTCTGGTTGGTCGACTTCGACAGCGGCGATGGCATCTACTACTGCTGGCGCCATCCCGAGTCCGCGATCGAGTACTTCCACGAGTACGAGGCGGGTTTCGCCGGGCGCCGCCCCCTCGGCGACTTCAAGATCCACTAGCCGGCTCTCAGAGCTGTCCTCTCGAGCCCCAGGCGGCGAAGCGCTCGACGTAGGCGGGATCGTCGTAGCGCGCAACCGCGAAGGCCGGCGCGTACGTCGGCAGCGCAGCTCCAGTGATGTGAGCGGCGAGCAGCTCGGCCGCGCCGCACGCTGCCATGAGCCCGTACCCGGACAGCGCTCCCAGAACGAACGCCCCCTCCACCGGCAGCGGTCCAACCAGGAAGCGATTCTCGCGCGTCTTCGTGTAGTAGCCCCCGTCGACGAACGCGCGCGGCAGCGGGTCGAGGTAACGGCGCATCCCCGGCACGGCGCGCGCGATGCCGCGCAGCACGACCTCCGGAAACACCGGATCCGAGCGGATCGGAAAGACGACGTCGACGGGCTGCGCGTCGTACGGCCACAGCACGAGAGCGTTGTCGCTCGCGCCCCCGCCCTCAGGGCGCGTGTGCACGCTCGGGGGAAGCTCTTCGAGCAGCCAGCGCAGCTCGGCGTCCTCCGCGAGTGCGGCGCGCTCGGCGTCGCTCCAGTCCAGCTTCTGCGGATCCTCCCAGATGACGAGCGGCGCGTTGCGAGGCAGGACGCCGTGCACGTCACGGATCGAGGCTTTGACGTGCAGCTCCGAGAACACGGGCAGGTGCACGTCCAGCAGGGCGCCGACCTCGGAGACGAATGGCCCAGCGGCGTTGACGAAGCACGGGGTCGTCACGTGATGTTCGCGGTCGTCGTGACGCACGCGCACCCCGGAAACGGCTCCGGCGTGGCGTTCCACGGCTTCGACTCGCGCGCGCAAGACCCGTGTGCCGCGCTCCCGCGCGCGCTCCAACAGGTACATGCCGAGCTGCTGGCCGCTGAACCAGCCGCAGCGACGCGCGTGCAGCACCGCGACGCAGTCCGAGCTGAGATAGGGAAAGTGCCGTCGCAACGTGTCGCGATCGACGATGAGATCGGCGCCGTCCACCTCGGAGAATCCCTCGGCCGCCGCAGCCACGTAGCCAGCCGAAGTCCCGCGCGCGTGCACGCGCGCGGTCCCGGCACCTTGGCACGCGGCGAGCTCGGCGTTTCGCGTGAGCGCATCGACGTGCTCCGTGCGCGCGGTGGCGTACACGTAGCCGCGTCGATTCAGCTGGAACACGTTGTCGCTCTCGTCGGCGAGCTCATCGAGCAAATCGATGCTGCGGTTCATGAAGCGCACCATGGCGTCATCCGGACCGGGCCACCAGTTGCGATAGGCCTCTGTGGACTTGTCGCTGGTCAGCGTCAGAGGAGCGCGTGCGTCCACGAGCAAGACGTCGCGCACGCCGGCACGCACGCTCAGCCAGTAGGCTGCCGCGATGCCAGCGATGCCGGCGCCGCACACGACCACTTCGGCACGCTCGGGCATGGACTCGGACATTCACGGCTCCTCGGTGTGCGCCGATCGCCCCACCGCCAGGAAGATCCCGAGAAAGATCCCGGCGGCGGCCAAACCGAAGCGCAGATCCAGGCGTTCGCCCAGGAAGACGACCGACAGGAGGGTGGCGATCGGTGCCTGAAGATAGACGAACAACGCCACCGTCGACGAGTCGACGTGCTGCAACGCGTAGAAGTTCAGGAAATATGCGAGCACCGTGGCGCAGACGACCGCATACGCCCCCCAGGCCCAGAACCGCGCCGGCAGCTCGGCGAACGGTACCTCGACGAGCGGGCGTGCGCCGATGGCGACGATACCCAACGCACCGAAGACCAGGAGCCACGATGTCGCCGCCCACGGATCCATGCTGCGCATGACGTTGCGCGACAGCACGAGGAAGAGCGCGAACGAGCACGCGTTGGCCAGCGTCAACAGATCGCCCACGACGAGCTCGTCCTCCAGGCGAAAGGTTTCGACGCGCAGGAGCACGAGAACGCTGGCGAACGCGATGACGATGGAGGCGCCACGCCGCAAGGTCAGGCGCTCGCTGCGCGCGAGAATGGCGAAGCCCAGCGTCGCCACGGGGATCAGACTGTTGAGGATGGCGCTGTGCGACGGCGTCGTGCGCGCCAGGCCTTCGACGAACAGCACCTGGTTGACCACCACACCGAAGATCGCGTACAGCGCCAGGCGCGCATACAGGTGGGCGCCGCGCGGATGACGTCGGACGAAGGCGAGGTTGTACGTCATCAGCAGGAGCGCGGCGCCGATCACGCGAATCGCAGCCCACGCGCGCGGATCGACGATCTGGACCAGGATCTTGGCGGCGAAGTAGTGGATGCCGAAGAAGACCTGCACGATCAACAACGCTCCGTAGACCTTGACGCCCGTCATGTGCCTCGTCCTTCGACGGGGTGCCCGGTTTCGGAGCTCGATCGTGAAACGCGCGGCCGCGCGCGCGGGAATCGGAGGCAGTCTCGGCGCGACGCGCGACCGCGTCAAGCCGCGGCGTGCGTCAGCGTGGGGGCGTGAGGTCGTGGTAGTAGCCGAGGATCCACACCGAACGATCGATGCGCGAGAAGTCGAAGTCGTTCTCGCGCGCGTAGCCCAAATAGATCCAGCGCCAGCGGCCGCGGACGCCGTAGTTGAAGACGCCGTCCGTGCGCGGCGCGATCACGCCCTCGACGAAGGCGTGTTTCGACGCGATGCGATTGGACAGAAGGAAAGTGATCCCCGTGTCGGGTCGCGGATCCACGATGGCGCGAAAGGCCATGAACGAGTAGCTCGACGTGTACAGCTCGGCTCCGACGCCCGGGATGAAGAGCAGGTTGTCGTCCTCCGGTCGATCGGGCCACTGGGCGCGTAGGAGCCCCTGCACCACGAAGCGCCCCAGGGACTGGTTGGTCTGGATCTCGGCCGCGGTGTCGTCGATCGCGCCTCCCTGCCGGCGGCGGACGAACGCCGTGTAGTACGAGCCGCGCCGATCGCGCCACAAGCGACCCACCTCGAGCCCGCGCCCGAACGTTCCCACGTTGAGCTCGGAATACCAGGCGCCGCGGGCGGCGAAGACCACCGGGTCGGCGTAGAAGCCCGGACGCCCCGGCGGACTGTTCGAGTCGACGACCAGCTCGGTGCGCACGAACAGCAGC
>JBFJHN010000515.1:0-3284 GCA_041613275.1 Candidatus Krumholzibacteriia bacterium
GAGCCGATAGTCGTCTTCCTCGGGGTCGACGAACTGCAGCACGACGTTCCGTTCGGGGTCATCGGTGAGTGCATGGTCGAGGCGCACCTTGCCGTTGGAGAACCAGTCCTCGCGCAGCAACGTGTCGTTGGCGGCAAAGACGCAGTTGATGAACTCGCCCGAGCCACCGCCGAACATCGGCTTCTTGCGTTTGGCCTCGATGGCCAGGCTGTTGTCGACGAACGTGCAGTGCGCGACGCGCGCGAACGACAGGTCCTTGCACGACACGCCGATGGTGCAGCCGCGAATGAGGTTGTTGACCAGGACCGGGCGCGAGGCCTCGCCGACGCTGATCCCTTTGTCGCGCACGTTCTCGAGATGGTTGTCTCGCAGCGTGACGTTGCTGTACGAGATGTCGATGCCGTCGCCCGCGATGTCGAGGAAGCGGCTGAAACGGATCTCGCCGCTTCCCATGTCGACGTCGATGCCGTCGCTGGCGCTTCCCTGCACCAGACAGTCGCTCATGTCGAGATGGCCGTTCTTGATGTTGATGGCGTCTTCGCTGCGCATGTGGGTGAAGCTGCTGTGCATGAGCTCGAGGTCGCCTTCGTGGACCGCGAAGCCGCCGGTGAACAGGATGCCGTTGGCTTGCGCCTGTCCGCCGTGGCTGAAGTCGGTGTAATGCACGCGCACCCGTTCCGGCGGGCGAACGACCCCGACGACACCCCACTCGCGCGCGCCGTCGACACCGCGGACGCGGATGCGGGCGTCGGGCCGCCCCACGCTCTCGAAGCCGCCGTAGCACAGGAGCGTCGTTCCCGGCGTGAGCGTGAGCTCGGTGCCCGGCGCCAGGCGCAGGGGCACCGAGCGCGGGACGATGACGGAACGCTCGAGCGTGACCGCACCGCTCAGCTCGGCGGCGCCCGGACGGACGTTGCTGGCTTCGAACTCGGGGTGCGCTTCGAGGAACTCGGCCAGCGTGCGTTGGGTCGCGTCGAGATCCCAGAGATCCGAGCCGTCCCACACGGTGATGCCGATGCTGTTGTCGGGGAGCAGCTCATCGGGAGCGAGTATGACCGATTGCACGGGCAGCTCGGTGACGGCGTTCACCGCCGACACCTCGATGTACGGCGGCTTCCAAACCAGCGGGTGGCGCACCTCGGGTGTGAGCTTGCCGACGAGGAAGAAGCGACGCTTCCCGGCCTGCGGCTCGAAGTACTCCCAGTAGCGGCCCTTGATCAGGCCGGAGCCGTACGTCACCTCGGGCAGCACCTGCCGGTCGATCGGGAAGAGGATGTGGCCCGCTTCGGCTTCGTCCTCGCCCAAGAGAACGTCGCCCGCATCGAGCGCGCCATCGTCGTTCGTGTCCTCGAACAGCTGATAGCGTCCTTCGAACGCCAGCGAGTCGGCGAGCTCGATGCCCTCAAGACGCAGGCCGCTGAAGTTGAGCGTCGAGAACTCGAGCTTCGCCGATCGCTCGTTGGCGAGCTGATAGTTCAGATTGCCGGCGGACCAGTCGAGCACCCTGTGGATGCGCCGCAGGTTGTGCTTCAGCATCGAGCGCACCGCGTCCATCTTGTGGGCCTGAACGGGAGTGCTCAGGACGTCCGCCCACACGAGCAGGCGGATGTCGTCGTGGATCCGGTCGTAACGCGCCATCAGGCTGTCACCACCGTCTGCCACGTACTCCCACAGGACGCGGTTGCGCTCGAGCCGAGCTTGCGGGTCGCGCAAGGTCGCCTTCTGGATCTCGTCGGTTCCGTGGTCGTTGTAGTAGTCGATCGTTCCGGGCTCGCGCGGCATCTTGACCAGCAGCACGTCCCAGGGAATGGGCTCGAGCAAGCCGCGGCTGGCGTCGTAGAACAACTTCAGGTTGTCCGAGCCGAAGCGCACGTGGTTCGTGTTGCAGATGGTCGTCATGGCGCGGAAGTGCAGGTACTTGTTCCAGTCCAGCACCTGTCGGGCGCGCTGGAAGTTTTCCGGCGTGGGGTCGAGCGAATGGTCGATGAGCGTCTGCATGGCGCGGAAGCCCAGATCGCTCAGCGGCTCGACCTGACGGCGCACCGCGCCCAGGTCGTAGGCTGCGTCCGACGCCGCGGGCGTGCCCGCCTTGGTGTACTTCTCGTACTTCTGCGGGCGCGTGTTCTGCCCGAACACCGTGGTCTCGGGGCGCTGGTTGGCCGCCAGCAGCGGCTTGTCGAAGTGCTCGATCTCGTAGTAGAGGCCGTGCAGCACGCCGTTGATGCGCAGGATCACGAAGCGGTCGCGAGGCACGACCAGACCGGCGTCCTCCATCACGTCGTTGATGAACGGTCCCAGCGCGTAGAGCTTGTCGTGCGGCACGATGAGGTTGATCTGGCGCTTGCCCTGGAAAAACTTGCGCACCTCCTGGACCTCGCCGTTGTGCTCCACCTTCTCCGTGCCGAACTTGATGCGGTAGGACTTCTTGGGACCTCTCCAGTGTCGGTTCAAGTCGCCGCGCAACCGTACCTGCACGTCGTAGGTCTCGTTCTCGTGGATGAAGCGGGCGTTCACCCAGGTCTTGAGGTCGTCCGGCATCCAGCCGTGCTGCATGGCTTCGTCCGCGACGGCCTGCAGCTGCGCGTACTCCTGTCGGCCGATCTTGATGTCGTAGACCGGGAGCCCCGAGCGCATGAGGATGTGACGGTTGCGCATGGGATTGGCCATGCCGTCCACGAGGGCCATGTACTTGTTCTTGGTGAACCAGTGGCTGGCCTTCTCTGCAGCCCACTCGGAATAGCTCATGGCACAGAAGGCGATGAGCACCACGGCCGCAATGCCCAGCCAGCGCTCGGGTCCGCGCCAGATGCGTCCGAGAAGATCCCAGCGTCCCTGCCAGGTGCTCCAGTCGGTGTTCGAGCTCATCGATTCTCCCCGGGTCCCCATCAGCCGTCGCGCAAAATCGCGGACGTACGGGCCTCGCTGTAGATGGCGTTGCAGAACTTGCTGAAGGCGCGATTCTGCAGGTGATACTTGTCGATCAGCATGTGCAGCCAGAACGGCATCACGCCGTCGACCTTCACCTCGAAGACGGTGTGGTCGTAGCGGAGCAACCGTCGAGCGTTCGGGATGTGTGCGAGCAGGTCGAGGTTGCGTGAGCCGACGAGCTCGTCGTCGAAGTTCACACGCACTCGGCTGACGTCGCGGCGCTCGAACGCGCGCCGCCGGTACTGCACGAGGATCTTGGGCTCCATGTTGTAGAGCTTCTGGAGACGGAAGAACTGGCGAACCCCGACACCCGAATCCAAGATGCGCTGCGACGGGAGGATGCGCCGCTGCGCCGC
>JBFJHN010000516.1:0-3283 GCA_041613275.1 Candidatus Krumholzibacteriia bacterium
GGCGCTCGACGCGGTGCACGACGTCTCCGGCGGCAACCCGCGCGATGTCAACAAGGTGTGCGACGCGGCTCTCCTCGTGGCCTACGTGGACGAGCGTGCCGTGGTCAGCGCGCAGCACGTCTCCGAGGCCATTGCCACGCTCGACCCGCAGAACATCAGCCTGCGGCCGCCCACGCAGCGTCGCCGCATGCGTTGGAGGCGCGCTTGGGGTGCCGCGGCCATGCTGGCTGTGCTCGCCGCACTGGGGTTCACATTCGACACGGCGCGCGCGCCGAAACTGCAGACGCGGCAGCCTGATGCCGTGTCTCGTGCCGCCGCACCGGTGGCCGCCGAGCGCGCGGAGCGCTCCACGGCGCCTGCGCCGCTGATCCACCTGGGCTCGTTTCGCGAACGCGCGCGCGCGGAGGACTTCGCGCGCGGCATCCGGCCCGGAAACGGGCGCAGGGTGTATCTGCAACGCGCCGAGGTGCGCGGAACGACGTGGCATCGCGTGCTTCTCGGTGATTTCGACAGCTTTGCCGAGGCCGAAGCTTTTGCGCAGCGCGTGCACGGTGAAGGAACCTATGCATATGCACACCCCGTCCGGGTTGCCGCGCGCGGTCTCGAAACCTGGAGGGCGCCATGAGGCGTTGCTCGATGCGTCTTCAACCCGCCGCGCGTCGCGTTCGAGAACGCGCGCACGTGCAACGTATTGGGCGCAACAGTTCGAGCATCTTCCCGCGCGTTGTCCGTAGTCTCCCGGAGAGGCCGGTGCTATAATGCCGCGCATGTCGTCGCAGATTCCGTTCCTGGATTTGCACAGCCAGGTACGACCTCTAAGGAACGAACTGGACGCAGCCATCGCCCGTGTCATCGATTCGTGCGGTTTCATCCTGGGCGAAGACGTCGCACGCTTCGAAAGCGAGTTCGCGCGATACTGCGGCACCGAGCACGCCGTCGGCGTCGACTCGGGCACGTCCGCGTTGACGCTCATCCTGCGCGCGCTCGAGATCGGGCCCGGCGACGAGGTCGTTCTTCCCCCCAACACGTTCATCGCCACGGCGGAAGCCATCTCGGCGGTCGGGGCTCGACCCGTCTTCGCGGACGTCGATTCCGAGACGCAGCTTCTCGATCCCGAACACGTGCGGGCGGCGCTCGGGCCGCGCACGCGTGCGGTCATCGCGGTGCACCTTTTCGGACGCACCGCCGCACTCGACGCGTTGCTGGACATCACGCGGGCGCGCGGCATCCATCTCGTCGAAGATGCATGCCAGGCGCACGGTGCGCGCTATCGCGGGCGTCCTGTGGGGAGCTTCGGCGTCGCCGCGGCCTTCAGCTTCTATCCGGGCAAGAACCTCGGCGCCTTCGGGGACGGCGGCGCGGTGACGACGCGGGATGCGTCGCTGGCCCAAACGCTGCGCGAGCTGCGCGACCACGGACAGTCGCGCAAGCACGAGCATCGCCGGCTTGGATGCACGGGGCGGCTCGACACCCTCCAGGCCGCGGTGCTGCGCGTGAAGCTGCGCCATCTCGAATCCTGGAACGACGGCCGCAGGCGCGCCGCCGCGCGCTACGACGCGCGCTTGCGGGACACCGATCTCGGTATCCCGCCCCCGTGCGCGTCGGAGGAAGACCACGTCTACCACCTGTACGTGGTGCGGCACCCGAATCGCGAAGCCGTGATTCGAGCCCTGCAGGGCAGCCGCATCGGATATGGCCTGCACTACCCGGTCCCGATCCACCGCACGCCGGCGTACGCGTGGCTCGGCCTGGGAGAAGGGAGCTATCCGAACGCAGAAGGGCTGGCGGGGGAGATCCTGTCGCTCCCCATCTACCCCGAACTCTCGGACGCACACATCGACCAGGTGTGCGAGGTGATGACACACACAGCATCGGTGAGCTGACGACGGAGACAGCTGATGACAACACCCTCGCTCGCAACCGCCAAGGGGAGGACTGCACCTCCCGCCCCGGACATCGCGCGGCACCAGCCGACGGATCCGAAGGTCATTTCGCTGCCGCAGGCCCGGCGACGGCGTGCCGCAGCCGCGCGCGCCAGCTTGGCCCTGAAACAGGGACTCGACTTCGCGCTGGCCGGCGTGGGGCTGGTGCTCAGCGCACCGCTCTTCCTGGTCATCGCGACCTGCATCAAGATCAACTCACGCGGTCCGGTCCTGTTCACGCAGAAGCGCGTCGGCCGCAATGGCAAGGTGTTTCGTTTCTACAAGTTCCGGACGATGCAACACAATTCGGACGATGCCGTGCACCGCGAGTTCTCGCGCAACTTCATCCAGGGCAACGGCACGGGTCCTGCGAACGGCAACGGCAACGGCAACGGCCACCCGAACGGCAACGGGAATGGGGCCGACGCGGACGGCTACCGCGTCGCCGACGACGCCGAGACCGGCAGCATCTACAAGATGACGGCGGATCCTCGCGTCACCGGTGTCGGCCGCTTCCTGCGGCGCACCAGCCTGGACGAGCTGCCGCAGCTCCTGAACGTTCTGCGCGGCGACATGAGCCTCGTTGGACCGCGTCCGCCCGTCCTCTACGAGCTCGAGCACTATCAGGAATGGCACAAGCGCCGACTGTCGGCCAAGCCGGGCATCACCGGGCTGTGGCAGGTGAGCGGGCGCAGCAGCGTGCCGTTCGACGAGATGGTGCAGCTCGACCTCTACTACATCGACCATCGCAGCATGCTCATGGACTTGGGGATCATGGTCCGCACGCTGCCCGTCATGCTGAAGGGCGACGGCGCCTATTGAGCGCCGCGGAAGGCGGAAAGAAGGACAGCGTGCATCACATCGGAGTCATCGGCTGCGGGTACTGGGGGCCCAACCTCATCCGCAACTTCTCGATCGGGCGGCGCTCGCGGGTTTCGATGTGTGCCGACCTGGATCCGGAGCGGCTCGAGCACATGCGCGAGCTCTACCCCTACCTGGAAACCACGCGGGACTATCGCGACATCCTCGCGGACCCGGACATCACCGCGGTGGCCATCGCGACGCCGGTGTCCACGCACTATCGGCTGGCCATCGACGCGCTGCGCGCCAACAAGCACGTTTTCGTCGAGAAGCCGCTTGCGGCCTCGAGCGACGAGTGTACCGCCATGGCGGCCGAGGCCAGCGCGCGCAACCGCGTCCTGATGGTGGGACACACGTTCGTGTACACCGCCGCCGTGAACAAGATTCGCCAGCTGATCGCCGAAGGCGAGCTCGGCGAGATTCACTACATCAACAGCACCCGCGTCAACCTTGGCGTCTTCCAGCCCGACATCAACGTCATCTGGGACCTCGCGCCGCAC
>JBFJHN010000517.1:0-3280 GCA_041613275.1 Candidatus Krumholzibacteriia bacterium
GTGAGGACCTCGATCCGCTCGAAGTCTTGCAAACCGCGCTGCCTCCTCTCTGGTATCGGATGCAAAACATTAGCAACGACATGCGGCCCGGCGCAACGGTTTGTGTCGCGTTACGCCGGCAGCGTCATCTCGCCGCGCACCACCGTGACCGCCGGGCCTCCGACACGCACGGTCTCGATGTCGTCGCGCGGCCCGACGACTTCCACGGTCGCACGCCCCGGTCGCTTCATGTCGTGGCCTTGCTCCGCAACGAAGTTCGGCGTTTCGCGCAGGCCATGATGCCAGATGTAGGCGGCCATGCCTCCCGTTGCCGAGCCGGTGAAAGGATCCTCGATGAGATCGGGCGGGATGCCGTAGTGACGTGCAAACGTGTCGCCGTCCGCGGTCATCCCCTGCATGCAGAAGAGATGCGCGCTGAAGAAACCGAAGCGCGCGCGCAGACGCATGTAGGTCTCGATGTTCAGCACCGAACGGCGGACGCTGTCGAGGCTGCGTATCGGCACCATCAGCTGCGGGGTTCCGGTGCTGACGATCTGCAGCGGCAGCCCCTCGATGAGGTCGCGCCGCTCGAGCCCAAACGCCGGCAGGATGTCGTTGGGGGCGAGCTCGCGCACGAACTCCGGCTTCTTCTGCGACATCACGACGCGCTCGAGCCCGCCGTCCGTCGCGAAGAGGTCGATCGGGATGGGGCCGACCTGAAGCTCGAAGGTGATCGTCGTGTGTGAACCCGTAAGCGCGACCCGGCCGGACTCGACGAGCGCGTGCGCCGTGGCGATCGTGGGATGCCCGGCCAGCGGAACCTCCTCGACCGGCGTGAAGTAGCGCACGCCGAAGTCGGCGATCTGCGATTTGCGCACGAACGAGGTCTCGGAGAGGTTCTGCTCGCGCGCGATGGCCTGCATGGTGGCGTCGTCGAGCTCGTCGGTGTCGAAAAGGATCGCACAGGCGTTACCGGCGAGGGCGCTCGTGGTGAAGGCATCGACCTGCATGAACGGATAGCTTCGCATCTTGGGCCTCCAGCGTGCCGGCATCGGCGGGTTGAATCGCAAGCCCGGGCTCGAGCATACGGTGCGGATACGATGCCCCCAAGGGCCATTTCGTTACAATGGTCGCCTCGAGATTGGAGGAGTTACGTGCTGCGAGCCACGGAACACCTACGGACGTTGCACATCGAGCGTCCGACGCTGCTGCTGGATGCCGAGCGCGTGCGCGCCAACATCGCGCGCATGGCCCAAAAAGTTTCCGAGGCCGGCGTGCGCTTCCGCCCCCACTTCAAGACGCACCAATCCGCGGCGCTGGGCGAATGGTTCCACGAGGTCGGCGTGCGCGCGATCACGGTATCGTCGCTCGACATGGCGCGCTACTTCGCGTCGCACGGCTGGTCGGACATCACGGTGGCCTTTCCGTTCAACGTGCGCGAAGTGGACGCGGCGAACGCTCTTGCCCAGCGCGTGCGCTTGCACCTGTTGGTCGACTCGCATGCTGCGGCCGCGCACCTCGAGTCGGGTGCGCAGCACGACATCGACGTGTGGATCAAGGTGGACGTGGGCGGACGGCGCGCCGGTATTCCGTGGACGGATCTCGACGGCCTCGTCAGCCTGGCACAGCGGCTGCGCGATCACGCGCGCCTGCGCTTTGCCGGGCTGCTGACGCACGCAGGACACAGCTACGACGCTTCGAGCGTCGAGGAGATTCGCGCCATTCACGGCGCCACGCTGGTGCGCATGTTCCAGCTGCGCGCGCGTCTTGCCGACGTCAACGTGCCCGCGGAAGTCTCGATCGGCGACACGCCTTGCTGCAGCGTCGTCACCGATTTCGCCGGCGTCGACGAGGTGCGCCCCGGCAACTTCGTGTTCTACGATCTCACGCAGGCGCAGTTGGGTGCGTGCGGGGCCGAGGACATCGCGGTATGCGTGGCCTGCCCTGTTGTGGGGAAGCACGCCGAGCGCCGCGAGATCGTCTTGTACGGCGGAGCCGTACACCTGTCGAAGGACACGCTTCAGGTGGACGGAAAGACGATCTTCGGCTACTTGGCGCGTTGGAACGCCACGACGTGGGAGCGTGCAGAGACGCGCGCGCCGCTGGTTTCACTGTCGCAGGAGCACGGACTCGTGCATCTGGACGCCGAGCTGTTCGACACGCTCGAGGTGGGGGATCTCGTCGGCGTCGTGCCCGTGCACTCTTGCCTGACCACAGACCTGTACGCGGAGTACCGTGGCCTCGATGGAAGCCGCTTTGCGCGAAGGCGCTCGAACGATCCGGCGGCGGACCTTTGACGCTGCGCTTGGATCTCACCCGGGCATCGGGCACACGACGGAAGCGGGGCTGTGTACGCAAACGGGGGCCGCGCACACGCACGGCCCCCGCTTCCCTGGTTTACGGGTCCATCCCGAACGACGAGACGCCGTTCGCACGTGAGTCGCGAACTCGTGTCGCGACAAGACTTCAGGCGGGCGCGCCGCGATACCTGCGGTCGCTGAACCCGAGCATCGGCATGAACAGACACGTGAGGAACAACAGCCCCAACGTGAAGCCCGTGCCGGCGCCAAACGCCTTCGACAGGCTGTCGAAGACCATGAAGAGAATGACGATATTGACCACGGGGATCGCGAGCAGAAGGATCCACCACACCGGCTTGCCGGCAATCTTCAGCATCACGATGCTGTTGTAGATCGGAACGATGGCGGCCCAGCCGGGCTCGCCCGCCTTCGAGAAGACCTTCCACATCGACGCGACGGTGACGAGCATCGCGATGATGCTGACCCAAGTACTGAGGCCACCGCCTCCGCTCTCTTCCATGATTCCTCCAGGTCGAATTGCATTTGCGTCGCCGCGCAAGCGCCCGGCTCCGTGTCCTCAATCCCGCGCCTGCGGAACTCCGGGATCCGGGCCTCGAGTTGACCGACGCGGCGCGCACGCACGCGTCGTTCCTTGTCGTTCAGCGCCACTTCCCTGTGCTGAAGCGACGACGCTCGAAGCGGGTCGGGTAAGAGCAAGCGCAGGCCCAGATTCCGCGCGCCCCGGTCCAGACATCCGGCCGGGTGCGAAGACTTCCGAGCGCGTCGCGCCCAGACACCTGCACGGTGTGCACCGGCGCACGCGCACGTTCGATTTTGCAACGGATTTCACCGCAAGCGGTTGTGCGGGTCATCGGGCGCCCGAACCGGGAAGATCACAGCAGCGCCGAGGGGTTCTGGAAGCCCTTCGTCGCGGATGACCCTGTCCTTACGATCTGCTATCTTCTGGCGCCGCGGCGATCGACCGACCGATCGCCTTCCAC
>JBFJHN010000518.1:0-3276 GCA_041613275.1 Candidatus Krumholzibacteriia bacterium
GCACGCTGCTCGGCGGCGCCGCGCTTCTGCTCACCGGCTGCACGACGACGAGCGATCACCATTACCTGTTCCCGAGAACAGCGCCCGCCGAGCTGTTGGACGCGCAGTTCGAAGCCGCGGAACGCTTGGGGCTGCGTCTGCATGCGAGCCGCGGCAGCATGTCGCGTGGGCGCGCGCACGGGGGTCTGCCTCCGGACGACGTCGTCCAGGACGAAGACGCGATTCTCGCCGACTGCGAGCGCGTCCTGGATCGTTGGCACGACCCCGAGCCGTTCGCGATGCGCCGGGTCGTGCTTGCGCCCTGCTCGCCGTTCTCCGTCACCGAGTCCCTGATGCGCGCGACGCGCGAGCTGGCACGCGCACGCGGCGTGCACTGCCATACGCACCTGGCCGAGACCGAGGACGAGAACGCCTACTGCCTCGAGCACTATGGCCGCCGGCCGCTCCAGCTCATGGAAGATCTCGAGTGGATGGGGCCGGACGTATGGTTCGCGCACGGGGTGTTCTTCGACGGCGACGAGATCGAGCGCCTGGCACGCAGCGGCACCGGCGTGGCGCACTGCCCCACCTCGAACATGCGACTCGGCAGCGGCATCGCGCCGCTCGGGCGGCTGCTCGAGCACGGCGTCGCCGTTGGGCTGGGCGTGGACGGCAGCGCCAGCAACGACAGCTCGAACATGCTGGCCGAGGTGCGTCAGGCACTGCTGCTGGCCCGCGTTGCGGGTGGGGCGGATGCGGTGGACGCGGACACGGTGCTTCGGCTCGCGACGCGCGGGAGCGCGCGGCTGCTCGGGCGAGCCGACGAGCTCGGCAGCCTGGAGGTCGGCAAGGCGGCAGATCTCGTCCTCGTCGACCTGGATCGGCTGGATCTGGCCGGCGCTCTGTCGGATCCGCTGGCCGCGGTCGTCTTCGCGGGGATCACGCAACGCGTGCACACGACCATCGTGGCGGGCCGTATCGTGGTGCGCGACGGGAAGCTCCAAACCGCCGACGCCAGCGAGATCGCGCGCCGCGCCCGCGCGCTTTCCGCACGCATGCTGGAGCGCGCGGGCGTCGCGAGCGCATTCGGCACGCCGGACTGGTGAAGCATGCGCAACGTCGAGATCAAAGTGCGTGCACCCGACTTGAACCGCGTCGAGGAGCTGCTGCGCGCCGTCCCGGGAGCGCGGGACGCCGGTGTGCTGGAGCAGCGTGACGTCTTCCTGCCCTGTCACAGCGGTCGCTTGAAGCTGCGCTTCCAAACGGGACAGACGACACAGCTCATTCTGTACCGCCGAGCCGACGAGGCACGTCTGCGCACGTCGGACTACCAGATCTTCAACATCGACAACGGCGAAGCGTTTCTCGCCGTCGCCGAGCGCGCGTGGGGAACGCAGCCCGAGGTGCGCAAGCGCCGGCGGCTCTACTGGGTGGACAACGTACGCGTGCATCTGGACGAGGTCGAAGGCCTCGGCACGTTCGTCGAGCTCGAAGCCCTCGTCGACGCGACGCACGACGAAAAGTCATGTCACGCATCCGCGGCGCGCCTGTTGCAACGCTTGGGGCTGGCGGACGCCATGCCGGAGAGCCGCGCCTACGCCGATCTTCTGGAGGGAAAAACGCTGCCGTGAGCCGGAAACGCCCTTAGGGGAAACGAGCGAAGGGCTCAGTCGAGCGACGCGACCGGACCGAGGCCCACGAGGACGCTGCACGGCTTGCGGAAGTACAGCTCGGCCACCCGCATGACGTCGTCACGCCCGACGGCATCGAGCTTGGTGAGGATCTCGTCGATGGTCACCTGCCGCCCGTAGTACATCTCGTTCTTCGCCATGCGCGACATGCGCGCGGCGACATTCTCCATGCCCAGGAGCATGCTGCCCTTGAGCTGATCGCGGGTGTCCTCGAGCTCACGCTGCGAGATGCCTTCGGAGCACAGCTTGTCGTACTCCTTCCACACCAGCTCCAGCGCCGGCTTGGTGTTTTCGGGCGACACGGCCAGGAACGTGCCCGCCATGCCGGTGTCGCGCGCGAACTCAGCCAGCGAGTTCACCGCGTAGCACAGGCCCGCGTTCTCGCGCACGCTCTGGAACAGACGGGAGCTCATGCCGCCGCCCAGGATCGTCGACGCCAGCAGCAAAGCGTAGCGCTCGTCGTTCTGATACGACATCGTGGCGCTGCCCAGCACCAGGTATTGCTGCGTGAGCTTGTCGTCGACCTGGAAGTGCACCAGCTCGCGCGTGGGCACAACGTCCGCGCTCGGGTGCCCGACACGACCCTGCTTGAAAGGAAAGGTCGTTTCGATCTTCTCGAGCAGGGACTCGACCTCGATGTCGCCCGCGACCGACAGCACGACGTTGCCTCCCACGTAGTGCTTGCCGGTGAACGCCCACAAGTCGTCCTGCGTGATGCCGCTGACGCTCTCGCGGCTGCCCAGGATGGGCTTGGCCAGGGGGTGGGTGCCGTAGACCTTCTCGGCCAGGATCTCGAAGATCCAGTCGTCGGGCGTGTCGAAGACGTTGTTGATCTCTTCGATGACGACGCCCTGTTCGAGTTCGATCTGATCCGGCTCGAAGGTAGAGCGCAAAACCAGGTCGGACAACACATCCAGCGCCAGGTCCAGGTGCTCGCGCAGGATGCGCGTGTAGAAGCAGGTGTATTCCTTCGTGGTGTGCGCCTCGAGCGAGCCGCCCACGCGCTCGAGCGCGAGCGCGATCTCGTACGCCGTGCGGTTCTGGGTGCCTTTGAACACCATGTGCTCGACGAAGTGCGAGATGCCGGCCACGCGCGACGTTTCGTCGCGCGAGCCGACCTGCACCCAGACACCCAGAACCACCGAGTACGTCGCCGGAACCTGCTGCGCCAGAACCGTGACCCCGTTGGGGAGCACGCGCTTCTCGACGCGTTCCGTCGTAGAGTACGAACTAACGTGCATGACCCCTCAGGCGTTCGACGGACGCCGCGGGCGGCCGCCGCGACGCGGACCACCACGTCCGCCGCCTCCGCGTCCACCGCGACCACGGTCACGGTCGCGATCGCGATCGCGGTCACGATGTGGCTGATGATCGCCGTTGCTCGGCGGCGCATCCCCATCTTCGCGCGGAATCAAAGCCTTGTGCGACAGCCGCACCTTGCCCTCCGGATCGATCCCGATGACCTTCACGCGCACCGTGTCCCCTTCCTGGAGCACGTCGGTGACGCGGTCGATGCGACGGTGAGCGATCTCCGAGATGTGCAGCAGCCCGTCGCGGTTGGGCAGGATCTGCACGAAGGCCCCAAAGTCCGTGATGCGGCGCACCA
>JBFJHN010000519.1:0-3273 GCA_041613275.1 Candidatus Krumholzibacteriia bacterium
GACGAGATCGGCGACATGCCCTGGGAGATGCAGACGAAGTTCCTGCGCGTGCTCGAAGAGAAAGCCTTCACGCGTATTGGTTCGACCCAGCTTCGACACTCGGACGTGCGCATCGTCGCTTCGACGAACCAGGATCTGGAGGCCGCGGTGAGCGCCGGCAGGTTCCGCCGCGACCTGTTCCACCGCTTGAACGTGCTGGCGATGACCTTGCCGCCGCTGCGCGATCGTCGCGAGGACATTCCGGATCTGGCGCAGCACTTCCTGGAGCTGCACGCCACGCGCTTGGGCCTCCGTCCCAAACGCGTTTCGGGAGAGGCGCTGCGCATCTTGATGCACTACCCGTGGCCCGGAAACGTGCGCGAGCTCGAGAACGCGATGAAGCAGGCGCTCGTGCTGTGCGACCGCGAGGTCCTCGCGCCAGAAGATCTGCCGCCGGGGATCGTGCAGCGCGCCGACGGCAGCGAGATCGCGGGACAGCTCGACATGGACTCGGTGGCGCGCTGGGTGCTCGACCACGCCGACTATTCGGCGAACACGCCGCTGCTCGACGGGCTCGAGCGCGCGTTGGCGCGGCAGCTCGTCGAAAAGATCGGCGAGAAAACGCGCGCCGCCCGGCTTCTGGGGATCAGCAAGCCGACGTTGTACACGCGTCTGAAGGAGCAAAAAGCATGAGGCTGTCCCGTGCAGCGGACCCGGAAAGCGATGGACGGGCGCGTTGCGGCGGCGTATACTGTCTCCCGATCATCCCGGAACGCGTTTTACGAGGACTCTTCCCATGCGCAAGCTCGTAACTTCTGCCCTCGCAGCCATTTCCGTTGTCGTCGTTCTCGGCGTGGCGTTCGCCGGCTTGCCGGAGACGACCACCGTTCAGAGCGGTGCGACGATCACCGAAGTCCACAACGGGCAGACCTTCGAAATGACGGCTGCCGGGATCTCCGTCGAGGTGACCTTCCTCGAGGTCACACCCGACAACGCCGACGGCCTGGTCGCGAAGATCGCGGGTCAGTCGGGCTCGTTCACGATCCTGTGGGTGGAGCGCAACGTCAGCCAGACCATCCAGCTCACGCCGGGGCAGCCCGAGAAGCTGTTCGGCCTCGAGGGTGGCGACGGCGACAAGAAGGGAAGCGGCGGCGAGATCAACTAGATCGAATCGCCAGCTTTTTTAACGCGGATAAATTTTTTTAACGCCGAGGCCCTTTCGAGGGCCTTTCGTGTTTCCGCAGCCAATCCGATTCCATCGACTTAAGTCACATCTCTGTAGATATTTACAGCCTCCAGGTTCGTCCGGCTCGAAAACGAAGCCTGGGCACCACGATTGCAACAGGAAGAAGTGCAACGAGCAACGGCGGAGAGTTCTTCGTGAGGGGTGACCCGCCATTCACGAAGAACAGGGAAACCGATGAGGGGGCCAGTCCCCCTCATCGGGGTTCTTCCCACCGCGAGCCACCACACCCTTGCATCACATCCGCTCGTTCCGTGACAGGAATTCACGGGTCGGTGTCGTCGGTCCGGCCGGAGGTAGGAGCGTTGCGCCCGACAGCTCCCACGTTGGGCGTTGACCGGTTGGGCAGCAGAGGCGACGACGCCTGACGATGGGGCGCTAGCGAGGGCGCCCCATTGCCATGACGGGGCCCGCACGACGGGCCCCTTCTTCATAGATAGTCGGCGCATCGCGGCGCTTTGGGTGTTCCATCCGCAGAGCCTCATCGTTCGGGCATTTGCGCCATGCCCACAATCCACTAGCTTGGTCCGCATGCTCCGTATCCCGAAAGCAGCCGTCCTGGCGGGCGCCGTGATCGCAGCCTGGTCGTCCGCGCCGACGATCGGCGCGGCGGAGCCGCGCGTCGAGGTGGTGCCCTGGAGCGATGCGCTCATCCCGCCCCCGTTCGCGGGCACGGACGACCCGCGCGCCGAGGTGCCGTTTCCCCCCGACACGCTTCGTGCCGAGATGCGCCCGCGCCTGCAGGCGACCTGGGCCGACGCGCTGCCGACGCTGGACGGCGACCTCGCCGATTGGCCCGTGGTGCGCTGGCGGGACGCGCGCGGTGCGGGGACGCGCGTGCGCGGAAGCTGGAGCGGTCGCGGCGACGCCGCCATGCGTTTTGCGCTGCTGTGGACGGCGGACGGCATCGTCATGGGTGCCGAAGTCGAGGACGACTCGCTGCGCGTCGGCGGCACTGCGGAGACCGCGCGCGTCGAGAGCGCGCTTCTGTACGTCGGCTCGTCGTCCGATGCGATGACGCGCTACTGGCGCGGCGCCGAGCGGGCGTTTCGCGTTTGGGCGGATGGGCGCCTCGAGGGCTGGACACGGCAGCACAACCGGCGCCCGGTGCTCTTCGACCCGGCCGCGGTGGGCGTGCGTGGCGCCGCGCGTGTGCAGTCGCGAAGCGCACAGGCGGGTCGCATCGTCGTCGAGCTGTTCGTGCCGTGGGATGCGATCTTCCCGGCGCTGCCCCATCCGCAAGCCGGATTGTTGGCGAACGTGTTGTTCGAGGATGTCGACGGCGAGGCGGCCAAGCTGTTTGCGTGGTCCGTGCGCAACGCGGGACGGTCGCGAGCGCACGCGTGGGCGCATCTCGAGTTTGGCGGCGGACCTCGCGACGGGACGTGGCTCGTGTCCGTGGGGTCGAGGCACGTCGAGGTCGACGAACCGTACGAGTGGTCGGTGTTGCGCTGGGGAGGGGCCGCCCCCGTCGACGCGCAGCTCGTGGTGGGCTCGGGGGACGGAGAGCCCGACACGCATGCCGTGCGTTTGGAGAGCGCGGCGAACCTGGTGCGTGTGCACGATCTTCCGCAGGCCGACGCCGCGGTGCCATGGACGTACGCGCGCCAGTACGAGATTCAGCTGGGAACGGACGCTGCGGTCTGGCGGCGGCTGACGGTGCGGGCGGTACCGGCAGCGTCGAGCTTCGAGGCCACGCGCGCCGACGTCGAACGTCTCACGGCGCGTGACGCGCTGGCGTTTCCGCGTCCCACGGATGTCGTGATCCGCTTGCAGCGCATCGGTCCGCATGTCGAAGAACTCAGCGACTGGTATCGGAAACGCCACGTCCCGGCGGGCATTCTGGTCACCCGCGCCGCGCTCTGGGCCGCGCTCGAGCGACGCATCGCCGAGGTTCAGCTGCTGCGCGATCTTCTCGCGGGCACCGCAGATGCTGATTGGGTGCGCGAAGGTCTGCAGGCGCGTTGGCCGCAACGCCTGGCCAACGGGCATCCCAAGGGAAGCGTGGTCCTGCGCGGACGCCACTCCGAACTCGACGGCAGCGTGCAACC
>JBFJHN010000520.1:0-3273 GCA_041613275.1 Candidatus Krumholzibacteriia bacterium
GATCCGCTATGGGCTCCCGGCCGCGGGACACGTGCATCTCGTCGTGTACGACATGCTCGGTCGCCACGTGCGCACGCTGGTCGACGCGCCTCAGGCCGCCGGAACGCACGCGGCCCGTTGGGACGGACTCGACGCCCGCGGCGGTCGCGTGGCAAGCGGTGTCTACATCTATCGCCTGCGGGCCGGTGGAATCGAGATCGCGAAACGCATGCTGCTCATGAAGTAGCTGCCTCGCCGACTTCTCCGAATCCTGCACCACGACTGCGCGGAGCCTCGTAAGCAGGCTCCGCGCTTTGCGTTGCGGCTCCTGCGCTCGCGGGCCCGGTTCTTCCCGCGACTGCAGGGCGCTCCTCGGCTGGAACATCTCACGGCGCTCACACGTCCTTCCCAGAGGCGTGTTCCCACACGTGCGATTTCGTTCTGTCCAACGCTGCCATCGGAGCGGCACGAATCCGGAGGAGTGAGATGCGTCGTCTACTCTGCGCTGCCCTCGTACTGGCTTGCAGCTTCACGGGGGCGTCGGCTGGTACGGTGCGGACCCTCGAACAGCAGTTCGACGGCGCGGATCTGCGCGCCGTGCGATTGGACCTGCCCGTCGGCGATGTCGAGATCCAGGGTGTCGAGGATTCGCGCGTCTTCATCGAAGTCCGCGTGCAGTGCGACCGGGGCGATGATTTCTGCCGGGACGCCGCAAACGATGTCGAGCTGGTGTCACGTACGCGCCGGAACGAGCTCCGTTTGGACTTCGATGGCGTCGGGGACCTCGGCGATCACGACATGTCGCTCGACATCGAGCTCCACGTGCCCGCAGCGTTGGCGGTCGACGTCGAGCTTGGAGTTGGAGAGCTGCGCGTGGGAAATCTCGCCAACGATGTGACCGCAGAGGTCGGCGTCGGTGAGGTGAGCGTGCGCATGAAGGAGGAGCTGGTCGCATCCGTGGATCTCGAAGTCGGCGTGGGAGAAGCGAAGATGCGTCCCGATCCGCGGCGACGCTCGCGCTCGCGCTGGCGCACACGCGGCATCAAGCTGGGCGACGACGTGCGGTGGGACGAAGGCACCGGCGAGGCACGCATCCGGGTCGACGTCGGCGTCGGCGGCATCGAGGTGCGCCTGCGCTGAAAAGCGTCCTCGCGCGACGCGCCGTGCGGACCTCGCAGCCCGTCGGAGGTCGAGCCGTCTGACGGATGGCGCGAGCCGGCCGCAAGTCGATCACGCGCCGGAGAGAAGTGTCGCGCGCACGAGGTCTTGAAACTCCGGGAAGCGTAGCGCCTGCGGGCCGTCGCTCAACGCCTCCTCGGGGTTCGGGTGAATCTCCACCATCATGCCGTGCGGACCCACCGCCCGCGCGGCCAGCGCCAGAGGAACGACCAGAGAACGCTCTCCCGCAGCGTGGGACGGATCGACGACGATGGGGAGATGTGTCCGTTGCTTGAGAATCGGCACTGCCCCGAGATCCAACGTGTTGCGCGTCGAGGTCTCGAACGTTCGGATCCCGCGTTCGCACAAGATGACCTGCTGATTCCCCTGACCCAGGATGTACTCCGCCGCGTTCAGGAACTCGTCGATCGTGGCGCTCATCCCGCGCTTGAGCATGACGGGCCGATCCACCTGCCCGACGGCGCGCAGCAAGCTGAAGTTCTGCATGTTGCGCGCACCGATCTGCAGGATGTCGGCGTGGCGAGCGACCGCACGCACGTCCTCCGATGACAGGACCTCGGTGATGATGGGCAGCTCGAACTCGCGCCCCGCGTCCACGAGCATCTCGAGGCCCTCGAAGCCGAGCCCTTGGAAGCTGTACGGCGAGGTGCGGGGTTTGAAGCAGCCCCCGCGCAGAATGTGTGCCCCGGCCTCCTTGACCGCGCGCGCGCAGGCGCGGATTTGTTCGCGCGATTCAACGGCGCAAGGACCGGCCATCATCACGAACGCATCATCGCCACCGATCGTCACACCGCGCACGCGTATGGTCGTGTTCTTCGACTTGGAGCCCCGGCTGGCCAGCTTGTAGGTCACGTTGCTCGGCGTCACGGCGGCCGTCGCCGACGGGGTGGCGCTCGCCACCGATGTCTCCGCCTGCTTCGCGGGCGCAAAATACGAGTGGCTCGGCGGCGAGGTGCGTGCGCGGCCCTGCAGAGGATAGCTGCCGAGCACCTTCAGAAAACGAGTCTCGGCCCGCAGCTGCTCGACCGCCTGCTGCACACGCGCTTCGGCCATGTTTCCCTCGAAGTCCAGATAGAACAGGTACTCGAACGGCACACCCGGTCGCGGTCGACTTTCGAGCTTCGTCATGTTGATCGCGTACTGATGCAAGGCGTCCAACGCGCGCAATAGTGCGCCTTCGTCGTGCGACGTCGCGATGACGAGAGAGGTCTTGCATGGGACCCGATCGTCGATCTCGAGCGGCTGCTTCGCCACCACGAGGAAACGTGTGTAGTTTTCATCCTGATCAGCGATGTTTCGCTGGACGACATGCAGACCATGGTCGCGGCCGGCCTCGGCGCTCGCGATGGCGGCCTGCGACAGATCCTGATCCTCCTTGACCTTGCGCACGGCGAGCGCCGTGTCGGCGACCGACTCGGTTTGGCAGTTGCGCAGCTTGGAGAGGAACTTGCCACACTGCGTCAAGGCTTGCGGGTGCGAGAGGATCCGACGGATCTTGAACAGCGGAACGTCTTCGAGTGCCAACAGGCAGTGGTCGACCCGGAACACTTCCTCACCGACGTTGGAGAGAGTGGCGTGCAAGAGCAGGTCGTAGACCTGATTGATTGCGCCCGCGGTGGTGTTCTCGATGGGCAGGAATCCGTAGTCGGCGGCTCCCGACTCGACGTGGCCCACTACGTCTTCGAACGTCAGGCACCCGATGAGCTCGGTGCGATCGAGATCGCGCGCGAAGAACTTTTGCGCCGCCAGCTGACTGTAGGCGCCATCGACACCCTGGTACGCGACACGCACGACCCCCGACGTGCCTGCGGCTCTCTGGACGACCTGAAGCTCCTGGAGACGGAGCGCATCGTCGATGACCTCGTGGAAGACACGTGTGACGAAGTGGGCATCGAGACCGCGCGCTTTGCCATGCGCAATTTGGCGGGCGAGAAGTTCTTCCTCGCGCTCGGTGCTTCTCAAGCTGCTCTTGTTCTTCGCCTTCTGGCGTCCCACGGCGTCGACGAGCCCACGGCGCTCGGCGAGCGCTTCGATGATGCGCTCGTCGACGCGATCGAACTCGGCGCGCAGACGTTCCAAGTCCTTCATGCTCGAATCCTCGTGCAGGAGCGACGC
>JBFJHN010000521.1:0-3273 GCA_041613275.1 Candidatus Krumholzibacteriia bacterium
CGCGGCACGCGCAGGCCGCGAGCCACGAGGACAACGATGGATTCGATTTCGAAAGAAGGGACTGATGAGGACGAGACCGCCCCGAGATTCCAGAGAGGATGAACACGTTGTGAAGAACTTTGCACGGACCCATCGAACACCCATGACGCAGGCGCGCGCACCCGTGATGACGAAGCACGATCCGAAGAAGCCGCCGGTGAAGGAGCCGCCAGGGACACCCGAGAGCCCGCCTCAGAAGCAGCCGCCGAGCACTCCCAAGGTGCCCAACCCGCCGGATCCCCCGGAGCCGCCGAAGCCTCCGCACGATCCCCCGCGCACGCCGCCGCAGGATCCGCCCAAGCCGCCGCAGAAAGCGGCGGCGTAGGTGATCTCGGAGAACGTCGGAGGCGCGGTATACTGCACGCGCCCCGACACGATCGCTCGCGGTCGCGTGCGGTGGTCGAGAGAGTGGTCGCCATGGAAAAGTTCGATCCGGGACAGGCCTCCCCGCACGCCTCGGCTCTGCTCGTCGTGGACGTTCAACCCGACTTCATGCCCGGCGGTGCTCTCCCCGTCGGCGCGGGCGACCGGATCGTCGCTCCGGTGGCCCGGTTGATGACTTCGGGCGCCTTTGCCGCGTGTGTCGCCACACAGGACTGGCATCCGGCGGGTCACGTTTCCTTCGCCAGCTCCCATCCCGGCAAGAAGCCGTTCGACAGCATCACGCTGTATGGGCATCCACAGACGTTGTGGCCGGATCACTGCGTTCAGGGAACGCCTGGCGCCGAGCTGCACCGGGAGCTGCCCCAACACATGCTCGACGCGATCATCCGCAAGGGCTCGGACCCCGAGTGCGATTCCTACAGCGGATTCCGCAACAACTGGAACGCGCACGGGAAGCGTCCCGCGACCGGCCTCGGCGGCTACCTGACAGAACGTGGCATCCAAAGGGTGTACGTGTGCGGCCTGGCACGCGACGTGTGCTGCGCGTGGACCGCCTTCGATGCCCTGGACGCCGGGTTCGAGACTTTCTTTCTCTGGGATCTCACGCGCCCCGTCGACGCCGGCAAGGACCGCGCGCTGCGCGACGAGCTGGAATCCCGCGGCGCCACGCTGTTGGCCGTGGCATGAAGCGCGTGGACGGCGGGCTCGAACGGGAGCCGCGATGAAACGCGACGAGCGCAACAGCGCCGAGGGCATCCTCTACACCGACTTCTACCAGTTCACGATGGCGCACGTGTACTTCCGCTTGGGAATGCACGAGCGCCCTGCCCAGTTCGATCATTTCTTTCGCACCTACCCGGATTACGGAGAACACAAAGCGGGCTACTGCATCAACGCGGGGCTCGAGCTGTTGCTCGACTGGATGGAGGAAGCGCGCTTCGATACGGCCAGCCTCGAACATCTGCGAAGCCAAACCGGTCAACAGGGAACGCGCATGTTCCCCGACGACTTCCTGCGCTGGCTCGAGCAGAGCGGCGGCTTTGCGGGCGTGGATCTTGCGGCGATCCCGGAAGGTCGCGTCGTGCACCCATTCGTCCCCATCACCGTGGCGCGCGGCCCGCTGGCCATGGTGCAGCTGCTCGAGAGCCCACTGCTCAACTTCCTGAACTACTCGATCCTGGTCGCGACCAAGGCGGCGCGCATTCGCCAAAGCGGTCCGGGCGTGCTCATCGACTTCGGCATGCGGCGCGCGCAGGAGCGCGGCGCCAACGCAGGAGCACGTGCCGCGCTCATCGGCGGCGCCGACTTCACCTCGAACACGGGGGTGTCGTGCGTGCTGGGTTACCCGCCCAAGGGCACGCATGCGCACAGCCTGGTGGAAGCGTGTCTGGGCGCGGGGATGTCGGAGCTGGATGCGTTTCGCGCCTACGCCGACGTTTACCCCGACGACTGTATTCTGCTCGTGGATACCGTCGACACGCTCGAAAGTGGCGTACCGAACGCCATCCGGGTGTTCGAAGAGCTGCGCAAGAAGGGACACGAGCCGCTGGGGATTCGGCTGGACTCCGGCGACCTGGCGTACCTGTCCATTCGTGCGGCGCGCGCGATGGACCGCGCCGGCTTCCCGAACGCGAAGATCGTGCTTTCCAACCAGCTGGATGAGCTGGTCATCCTGCAGATCCACACGCAGATCCGCGAAGAGGCGTCGCGTTACGGCGTGGACCCGGACGCTCTCATCGAGCGCTTCGTCTACGGCGTCGGCACGCGCCTGATCGCGTCGAAAGGCGACGCCGCACTCGACGGCGTCTACAAGCTCGTCGCGATCGAGTCCGACGGCGCGTGGAAACCGACACTCAAGATTTCCGAGAGCGCGGCGAAGGTGTTGAACCCCGGGCGCAAGTCGGTGTGGCGCGTGTACGACACGCGCGACACGGCCGTCGCGGATCTCATCGGGCTCGAAGACGAAGAGCTCTACGACGTGGATCCCCTGGTCTTGCACCACCCGGTCGAGCCGAACACGCAGCGAACGCTGGTGCACGGCGAGGTTTCGCGCCTCGAGCCGTTGCTGGTCGCGGTGCTGGATGCGGGTCGAAGGGTGCGGGCCCGGCCGAGCCTCGAGGACATGCGTACGTTTCGCCGCAGCGACGTGGAGCACCTCGACGCCGGTGTTCGCCGCATCGTGAACCCACACCGCTACCACGTCTCGCTGACGCCGCGTTTGCGTCGGCTCAAGGATCAATTGGTGAAATCGTTTCGCGGAACGTCGTGAGCCCGCGACGGCGTTCCAACCGCCGCGCGTCATTCCGCCAGCTGGCTCAGCGTTTCGAAGCGGTAGCCGCCTTCCAGCAGCTCGTCGGTGAGGCGATCGGCCGCGGCCACGGTGCCGCTGCGGTCGGCGCTGATGCGCCATCCGCCGTCGTGCAGGATGATGATGGCGCCCGGCTGGATACGCTGGCGCACGCGCTCGACGATGGCGCTCTCCCCGGGGCGGCGCGAGTCGTTGGGATGCACCGTGCCAATGACCGGTTCGTATCCCATGGCGCGCGCCACGCGCAGGACCCGCGGTGTGAACCAACCCACCGGTGGACGCATGAAGCGCATGCGCTTTCCGGTGGCGCGCGTCACGGCATTCTCGGTTTCGGACAGCTGGTGTCGAATCAGGAAGCTCGGCAGGAACGGCAGCGGCAGGTGGTGGTAGGTGTGGTTGCCGATCTCGTGGCCGCTCTCCGCGATGCGTTGCACGATGTCCGGAAAACGGCGCACGCGCCGACCCACCACGAAGAACGTCGCCTGGATGCCCTTGCGTTCGAGCATGTCGAGCAGCTGCGGCGTGGGTTTGGGATGCGGTCC
>JBFJHN010000522.1:0-3272 GCA_041613275.1 Candidatus Krumholzibacteriia bacterium
CCTTCGCTCGACCAGTAGCCGAGCCGTGTGTGGATGGGATATGGACCCGGGAAGTTGAAGTTCGCGCCGAACGATCCAATCCACAAGCCGATGATGCAGTTGGGGCAGGAATCAGCGGGTTGTGCAGGCGCGCCACCGACCAGCACGCCGAGAAGGGCCATGGCGAGAAGCAGTGTGCGCATCAGCGGACTCCGTTTGCGCGCAAATCGTAGCACAGATCGAGGATCCAACGAAATGCCGTCGAGATTGTGCGCGGATCGTACAAACAGTGATTCGTCGCTGCGTGTGCTGCGTGTAAAACAAATGGCTATTCCTTGATCTTGTGCCGTGTCAACCGCCATGATGGGTGCGGACGGTCGAACATCATCGCAGGGGACAGCCGTTGAGTCTCGTGCTCGTTGCATCCATCCTCATCCGCATCGTTGCACTCGTCTGGTCGATTCTCTTGCTGCGCCGGCTGCGCGATTGGCGCATGGCGTTTCTGTCCGTCATGCTGCTGCTCATGGGCACACGTCAGATGCTCACGCTGATTCGCGATCGCGAGGACTGGTCGGTTCACCTCGGCGGGCATCTCGTCGAGCTTCCGGGCCTCGTCGTGAGCATCATGGCCTTCCTCACGATTTTCTTTCTCGAGCGCTTCCTCAGCGAGCACCGTCGAAACGAACAACAGCTGGAAAGACATCGGTCGCAGCTGCGTGCGCTGGTCTACGAGATGTCGCTGGCGGAGGAGCGCGAGCGACAGCGTATTGCGCAGGGGCTTCACGACCAAAGCCTCCAACGCTTGGCACTGCTCAAGATCAAGCTCGGGACCCTGCAACAGATGTGTGCGACGGTGGACAACGTGGACTCGTTCGAAGAGTTGCGCAGCCTGGTCAACACGGCGATCGCGGAGACGCGCAGCATGAGCTTCGACCTGAGTCCACCCGTGTTGCACGAGCAGGGCCTGGATGCGGCGCTGGACTGGTTGGTCGCGCGGATGCAGGCGGACTACGGCTTGCGGGCTCGGTTCCATACGGATCGCAGCTCGAGCGACCTTCCCAAGGATACGCAGATCGCAGTCTTTTCCATTCTGCGCGAGCTTCTCATCAACGTGAGCAAACACGCGCAGGCGCGCACCGTTGACGTGACGGCCATGCTGAACGAAGAAAACATCATGTTTCGGGTTCAGGATGATGGGCTGGGCTTCGACCCACGGCCTACGTCAACGTCCGAGCCGTCCGGCTACGGATTGTTCAGCGTTCGAGAGCGCGTGACGCGGCTGGGCGGAAGCGTCGAGATCGACGCAGCGATCGGGCGTGGCTCGTGCGTCACCATTCTCTTGCCTCTCCGCAACGGCGCTTCGGGATCGGCGCTGGCCGCTGCGGCCGTATCGCCTTCCCATGGACCGTAGGGTCGCATCGGGTCAGTCGTCTTTCTTGCGCTCCTCGAACATGCGCTCGAGCTCTTCGAGCTCGCGCCGGCTCATCGAGCTGGGCTTGTCGGGGGCGCCACCGGTGCCCGGTGCCCGCCGGCGCTTCTTGGGACGCAGCTGCAGGAACTGACGCACGGGGAGTCGTTGCGCGCCGTGCGCCCGCACGGTTGCCAGGATTTCGCGATCCGATGTGACGACGGTGATGAGCCCGGGGCGCTTCGACTCGCGGATGCGTTTCTGGATCCACACGTCGGCGGTCTCGCGCGCGAACACCACGTGCACGGAGCTCGAATACTCGCGCCGCTGGCGGCCGGTTTCGGTTGCGGGGCCGGGATCGCGGTGCGCGTCGAAGACGACGGTGACGCGCGAGGAGTCCGCGGGGCGGTGCGCCTGCACGTACTCGAGGAACTCCTGGCGCGCGGCCTCGGGGTCGCGGCGTACCAAGGGACCGAAGCGCGGGTGGGCGAAGATCACATTGAACGCGTCGATGAGCAGCTCGCGTCGCGGACTCATGAAGGCGTGTCCGCGTCACGCACCTCATGCAAGACGTGGCGCGCGAGATCACGCACCTGCGATGCGCTCGGGCGAGCGCCGGGCCGCGGAACGTCGCGCTGCCAAACGGGCGGGTTGCCCGGCCAGTGAACGCCGGGATCGGTGTAGCCGACAGGCCGCGGTGTCGGGCGGTTGCTGTCGGCGGAAACGCCGGCGTCTGCGGCGTGCGGGGAGCTCGTGCTTTGCGCTGCCGCGGAGGACGTGGGGTTTCCCGGCTTGGCGATCACGCTTCGCGCCACGACGTTGCCGGGGGACGGTTCCCAGCCGCACTGGAAACAGGGGACGTTCTTGTCGGCGTTGCCGTAGACGCTGCGGATGGCTTCGAGGCGCGCGATCTCGTCGGCCGAGAGCTGGCGCGCTTCGCCCACCAGGTGTGCGAGGGCCGAGATGCGGGCGAGCTGCTCCAGCGCCTCCATCCGGTGGTACGCCGCGGTCACGTCACGCCCGAAGGTCATGGCGCCGTGGTTCGCGAGCAGGATGGCGTCGTGGTCCGCCACGGTGGGCCGGATGTTCTTCTCGAGCTCTTCGGTCGACGGCGTGCCGTACGCGGCCAGCGCCACCTTGCCGACGGCGATGTAGGCCTCGGGCATGATGCGCTCGTCCATGGTCTTGTTGGCGACGGCGAAGGCCGTGGCATACGGCGGGTGCGCGTGCACGACGGCGCACACGTCGGGGCGCTCGGCGTAGGCGGCCAGGTGGATCTTGATTTCCGTCGTCAGCCGTCGCTTGCCCTGGATCTGCTGGCCCTGCATGTCGCACACGACGAGGTCGTCGGGTTCGAGGAAGCCCTTGCTCATGCCGGTGGGTGTCGCAAGCAGGTGCTTGTTCGACAGGCGGACGGAGACGTTCCCGTCCGTGCCGGCGACGAGGCCGCGCTGATACAGGCGTCGGCACACCTGCAGCACTTCGTCGCGGACGGCGTTCGGAACGCGAATCATGCATCACTCCTGGTCGCGGCGGAACGCGAGGAGACTAGCAAGTCCGCGCGAGGCGCTCAACCGGGCCCCGCGAGGTTCCACTCCCGCCTCGCGAGTGCGCCGCGATCGACGCAAGCGCGCGCACGGGGGCACGCTCTGGTCCCCGCGATCTTGCGTAGGCCTCAGAGCACGGGTAACGTGAGCGCCTGACCTGTTTCAAGGACGGCAACATGCCCGCGCTTCGGGTCGTCGACGTCGAAAAGACCTACCCGGGTGGCGATGCCGCACTGCGCGGCATCAACCTCGAAGTGGGCGACGACGAGATGATGGTGCTCCTTGGACCCTCGGGCTGCGGCAAGAGCACCTTGCTCCGCATCCTCGCCGGTGTCGAG
>JBFJHN010000523.1:0-3270 GCA_041613275.1 Candidatus Krumholzibacteriia bacterium
ATCGAGCGCGTCGTGCGCGATCTCGACCTGTACCTCTCGGATGCCAAGCCCTGGAAGCGACTCGCGCGCCGCGTCCGGCGCGCGCTGATGCGTCTTCCAGACAACCGCCGCGGTGCCTGGCGGCACTGGAAGGCGAACACGCTGCGCTGGTCGTATCGCCCCGTGGTGCTCGCGGTGCTGGGACCTGCCGGATCCGGAAGCACGTCGTTCGCCCGCGCCTTGCAGAAGGAGCTGGAGCGCTCGCCGCTGAACGCTTCTTGTGTCGCCATGGGAAGCTGGAACGCCGCAGATCGTTGGGCACGCATTCTGCGCTGGATGGCGCCGCCACGTACGGCATGGGGGCGTCTGTTCCGGGCCGCGTGCGGCCGGCCAACGCATCTCTCCGAAGCGGAGCGCCAGCATCTCGCCACACGGCGTCCGGGTGTCCTGGGACTCGGATTGCGCGCTGCGTGGTGGGGCGCACGCAACGTCTGCTACTACGGGCTCGTCATGATGACGCTTGCGCTGCGTTACTTCCGCCATGTTGCGCGCAGCCGCACGTCGGTCGTGGTGGCCGACGGCTGGATCTACGATCTCGGTTGCCCGCCGCGTCAGCTGCCCTACACCTACGGTGCGCGCATCCGGCGGGCGCTCTACCGGCGATTCCCGGTGCCCGATGGCATCCTGTACGTCTCCAACCCGTACGATCGTGCCGCGACGCACGCCGCGCACCTCGAGCGTGAACCCTACGAGGCGACGCATCGCAGCATGCGGCGTCTGCTCGAGCCCCACCAACCGCTCGAGCTGATCTCGGAGGGACCGCCCGAGCTCATGGCGCAGACCTTCCTGCGCCGCTACTGGGCGCACGTTCTGCACCGTCACAATCTCAAGGCCTGAACGCAGGGAACGAACCTTGCAGTTTCCAGGTTGCTCTAAGGCAACCTGGAACATCGCTTCCGGCACGTGCATGCGTGTCGGGCTGATCGAGATCGCGGAGCCCCAACGAAGTGCGCAATCGCATCGCAGATTGGTTCAGGCGCCTCGCAAACTGCAGTCAGACGCTGCTGGCGCTCGTCATCACCTACAGCGGCACGCTTTGGTTGCGACACAAGCTGCGCCGGCCGCGAATCCTCGTGCTGGCGTACCGCCGCGTGACGCCGGACGAGCAGATCGATTCGTGTGCGTTTCCCGAGATGCACGTCTCCACCTCGTACTTCGACAAGCAGCTCGCCGCGCTCCGTCGTTTCTACCGGATCGTTCCGCTTGCGGAGCTGCAGCGGATTCTGCGGAGCGGCGAACCCCTGCGCGAACACTTGGCCGTGCTGACCTTCGACGGGGGCTATCACGACAACTACGAGCACGCGCTCACGATCCTTGAACGGCACGGGGTGTCGGCCACCTTCTTCCTGAGCACGGGGTTCGTGGACGAGCGTCGGAGCCCGTGGTTCGATCGTCTGGCCAACGTGATGCAGGCCTGGGACCGCGAGCCACGCGCACGCCGAGCGCTGCGCAGCACGATGACCGCGCGCCTGGCCGCGACGTTCGAGTCGCACCTGCCGCAGACACAGCGGTTGCGTCATGCCGCGGCGTATCTCGATGCGTTGCCGGTTTCCGAACGTCGGGCGCTTCTCAAGCGCTGGACGCCCCACGCGGGTGACGCCGAACGCGCCGACGCCCGGCCGCTGGCCTGGCAGGAAGTCGAGGAGATGGCCCGGCGCGGCATGGACTTCGGCGCTCTCGGCGTGACCCACACGACTTTCACGCGCATGCGCGGTTCCGAAGCGCGCGCGGAAATTCACCGGAGCATCCGGCGTGTCGCACAGCGTTTGGGCCATCCCGTTTCGGCTTTCGCGTACCCCAACGGGATCGCGGACGACGACGTCGTGCAGTGGGCCCAGGAAGCTGGCGTGCGCTTGGCGTTCACGCTCGGCGAGCGCGAGAACCTCCCCGACGCCGACCCCCTTCGGCTTGCGCGCCGCACCGTGCACCAGGCCACTTCGACCGATGCCTTCGGTCGCTTCTCTCTCGCGCACTTCTGGTGCAGCCTCAGCGGCGTGTTCGAGGCGCTTTTGCACGGTCGCGCCGCAGGTGCGGGGACGGACAAGGCGCCCACGGCGCTCGTCTGGACCGGGCCGCTCGACCACGTTCAGCGAGTTCAACCGTCGACGCCCTCCGCACAGCCCCTGGGCTCCCGCGGCCCGCGCCCGGGTCGTGTGCCCGCACAGAGCGCCCGTGCGCAAGCTCCCGCTGTCGAGACCTCTCTGCCTGCGTGACCGCATCGCGCTGGCCAAGCCGCTTCCCCGCACACGCCACATCTGACACCATGCGTCCGACGACGGTGGATGCGTGTTCCGGAACTCGGCGAGGCGCCAGACGTAGCCATCGAGAAGGAGGAGCCTCTTGGAGACACTTCTCGGTTTCGCGCTGATCGCCGGGCTGGTGTGGCTGGTGCTGCGCGTGACGCGTCGGGGCGGTCTGCGGCGCCGCTCGCGCAAGTTCAAGTGTCACGATTGTCTCTACATGCGACGCATGTTCGACGACGGCGTCATGTGTGGCTACGGAGCGTCGGAAGTCTTCAAGAATCCCCGCCACATCGCCATGTGCCCGGATTGGGCACCCCGCGCGAAGCGTTGATGTTGTTCGCTCATGTCATCGCGCCTCGGCGACCAGCTGTCGCTGCATGAGCGCGGCTGCGATATCGCGTGCGACCAACGTGTACCCATGAGGCGTCGGGTGCGCCGGGTCGAGGAACAAGGAATCGGGCAAGTCGTTGCCCAGCACGATCGGGTGACTCACCAGCACGGCCTGGGTCTCGCGCGCGACGCGCACAAGCTCACGATCGAAATCGGCGAGCAGCCCTTCGAAGAACGCGGGTGGTATGCTGCGCGGCCCGATGCGCATTCCGGATTCCGGCAACAACCGCGTCTGGATCGTCGGGCGAACGAAGACCACGCCGATGCCACGCTCGTTGCACGCGCGCGCGATGGCTTCCATGTTCTCGCCGAAGAACGCCACGGCCTTGGGGTTCCGCGTCGGTGGGCGCTCGACGCTGTCGGCGGGCTCGAGCGCCAGAGCGCGATACAAGCCGGAGTATCGTAGGAGCCACTGGCGCCAGCGCGCCGGTTGCTGATGCACCAGGATCTCGGGCATCCAGTTGTCGATGCACGCGAACAAGGCATCGTTCCACAGCGCATCGACGAGAACCGCAGACGGCTTCACGATTTCCAGGAGTTCGTCGAGATAGGCGCGAGCCTGCGCCGACGTGTAGGAAGGCACGGCGGCGTTGATCAC
>JBFJHN010000524.1:0-3264 GCA_041613275.1 Candidatus Krumholzibacteriia bacterium
AAACGGCAGGACGAGCAACACGACGGCCATGACGACGAGCGTCAGCGGCACGCCGAGCTTCACATAGTCGGCAAAGCGGTAGCCACCGGGGCCCATCACCAGGATGTTGGCAGGGTGGCTGACGGGGCTCGTGAAGCTGGCCGACGCCGCCATCGCGATGGCCATCATCAAGGCGCGATCGGACAGACCCAGGAGCGCAGCACTGTCGAGCGCGATCGGCGCGATGAGAACGACGAGCGCAGCGGTGGGGACGACCATCGTCAACAGCGCGGTCACCACGTACAAGCCGCACACCACGCCCCACGGACCGAGCGGACCCAGCGCTGCCACCACGCCGTTGGCTACGTAGGACGCCGCGCCGCTTTCCTGCATGGCGGTGCCGAGCGGCAGCATACCGGCGATGAGAAACACGGCGCGCCATTCGATGGCGCGATATGCCTGCTCCATCGTCAGACACCCGAACAAAACCATCAGTGCCGCGCCGGTGACCGCGGCGACCGAGATCGGCAGCCAGCCGACCAACGCAGAGACGACCACACCTGCCATGATCGTGCCGGCGGCGAGCGCCTTGCTGCGGCGCGGCGCGTCCCAGACTTCGGGGTTGAGGATGAGAAGGTCCGGGTCCTGCTGCAGCGCTTCGGCGCGCTTGCGTGGGCCCAGGCACAGGAGCGCGTCGCCCAGCTCGATGCGCATCGCGCCGAGGTTCGAGTAGCGCGCCTGACCGCGTCGCAAGACGGCGACCAGCTGCACTCCGTACTTGTCGCGGAATCGTAGCTCTTTCGGCGTGCGCCCGACGATGGCAGAGAGCGGGGCGGGCGTGGCCTCGATGTAACGCATCTCGCCGGAGTCGAGCAGAAGGTTGCGCGAGGTCTTCTCGGTTTCGAGCTCGAGCTTCTGCAGGCCGCGGAACACTTCGATCTCGCTGGGATCGCCGCGTACGAGCAGCTCGTCGCCGGCCTGCAACACTTCGTCGGCGCTCGGGCTGGCGAGCGTTTCGCCGCCGCGAACGAGCGCCAGCACACCGAAGCCCGCCGCATCCCCCAGGCGGCTGACCTCGAGGTTCGAGCCCACCAGAACCGATTCCTCGGGAACGCGCACGGCGAACAGGCGGTCGCGCAGGTGATAGCGCTCGAGGAGCTCGCCGGACGTGCGCGCATCGAGGATTTCGAGCCCGGCTTTGTCGCGCAGCGGTTCGAGCGCCGCGCGCGGCCCCTGGAGGAGCAGCTCGTCGTCGGCTTGGAGCGCGGTGTCGACCAGGCCCGTGTGCACCACGCGCTCGCCGCGGCGCAGGGCCAACACCGTCACGTCGTACTGCCGGCGCAGGGCGGCGCGGCCGATGGTCTTGCCCTGCAAATCCGATCCGGACGGCACGCGCGCTTCGCACAGCCCGACCGTTTCCGACACGACGTCACCGAGCGACACCGCGCGCGGCTGCACGATGAGCTCGCGCCAGGCGCGCAGCTCTTCGAATCGATCGAGCTTGCCATGCACGAGCAGGCGATCGCCGGCGCGCAGAATGCGTCCGGGGTCGGGCGCCACGTCCAGGTCGCCGTTGCGCACGATGGCGTAGACGTTGAGACCCGTGGCGGCGCCCAGGCGGCTGTGGCGCAGCGGCTTGCCGTCGAGCTCCGATCCGGGCGGAAGCCGCAGCACGACCGAGCGGCGGTCCATGCCGTACAGGCGGCGCAGCGCATCGGGATCGCGCGGCGCGCTCTCGCCCGTGGGATCGCGCGCCGGCAGCCAGCGACGCCCGACGAGAACGATGAATGCACAGCCGGCCAGCAACACGATGCCGCCGACCGGCGTGAACTCGAACAGGCTGAACGGCGTGCGGCCGGCTTCGCGCAGGGCGTTGCTGACCAGCAGGTTGGGAGGCGTGCCGATGAGCGTGGTCAAGCCGCCGAGGAGCGAGCCGTAAGCGAGAGGCATGAGCAAGCGCGAAGGGGACGTCCCGGTGCGGCGCGCGATGTCGATGACCACCGGAAGCATGAGCGCGGCGACGCCGATGTTGCTCATGAAGGCCGAAAGGACACCGGCGGTGAGCATGACGACGACGATTGCGGTACGCTCGCCGCGCCCGGCCAGTCCCAGGATGCGTCGGCCGAGCATCTCGGCCACGCCAGTCGCGGTGAGGCCGGCGCTCAGGATGAACATGCCCCAGACGGTGACGACGGCCGGATTGCTGAAGCCCGCGAGCGCGGCGTTGAAGGACACCTGGCGCGTCAACGCCAGCGTCGCGAGCACCAGCAGGGCGACGAGATCCATGCGCAGGCGCTCGCTGACGAACAGGATGAAAGACACGACGAGAATGCCGAGCACGAGTGCGATGTCGAACGTCAGGGGCGTTTGCATTGATCCTTCCCGTGGCACTTGGCGTGCGTCGCTGCGTCCAGCATGGACCGAAATCCAGCATATATAATGTGCGGCGCGTTCCTGTGTCTTTTTTCCCAGGTGTTGCGCGTTCGGGGAGGCGTGTCGATGGCCGCGAAACGTGCGGAAGCGCGTTCGGGAGCGAAGCTCGTGTTCGCGAACGGGCGCATCCACACCTGCGCCCCCGGAGAAACGGCCGATTGGGTGTGGGTGGACGCAGGCCGCGTGGCTGCCGTGGGATCCGGCCAGCCGCCGCGTCCGGAAGGCGCGGAGGTGTTCGATCTTCGGGGTCGCAGTCTGATCCCCGGCTTCTGCGACGCGCACGTGCACCTGACCTGGGTGGGGCTGTCGTTCCTGGGACCCGACGTTTCGAAGTGCGCGAGCGCCGACGAGGTGGCGTCCGTGATCGCGGCCTGGCAGGGCGAGGGCCGCGGGCCGGACAACGCCTGGTTCGTGGGCGACGGCTTCGACGAGACTACGTGGAGCCGCCGTCATTTGCCGACGCGCGCCGAGCTGGATGCTGCGGACTCGCGCCGACCCGTGCTGGTCAAGCGCGTGTGCGGCCATGTCGGGGTCGTCAACTCGCGGGCGCTCGAAACGCTGCCGCCAGGCGCACACACCGATCGCGACACGGGACGCATTGCGGAGTCGGACTTGTGGGCGTTGAACGATCGCCTGCGCCCGGGGCCGCGGGCGCTCGCCGCAGTGACGGCGCGCGTCATGCAGCTTCTGCACACGCATGGAATCACCGCCGTCCACGACGTCATCTCCACCGAGATGTTGCGTGCGCTCCAAGACGTCCATGCGCAGGGCGCGCTCGACCTGCGCGTTTCGTGCTCGCTGCCGACGGATCGCCTCGACGCCGTGTGCGAGGCCGGCATCCAGGCTGGCTTG
>JBFJHN010000525.1:0-3260 GCA_041613275.1 Candidatus Krumholzibacteriia bacterium
CGGCCGTTGTGCTTGCCGAACAGGTGGTTGAGCACGGTTTCGCTTCGCAGAGGCACGATGTCCAGGGCGTCGTGGAATCCCGGCCGGTGCCAGTGCCAGCGCACGTCGACGAAGCCGGCGCGCTCGAAACGCTTGCGGATCCTGCGCAGGCTGTACGGCTCGTACGGCGCACGCCGGCGCCGGATCGCGAAGCTCCAGGCGCGATCGAGAAAGTCGAGAAGGCAAACGCGGCGGCATCGCAGCGAACCGCCGCGCTCGATCTCCCAGTACAGGACGCCACCCGGCTCGACGAGCGTCATCGCGTTGTCCACGCGTCGTCCACCGCGTGCACGCAGAACCACCTGGTCGAACTTCGGCGCTTGCTCCGATGGAAAGTGCCAATCGAGATCGAGCATGCTGAGCGAGGCGCTGAACCAGCGCAGCGCACGCACGAGCTCCGGATCGTCGTCCCCGAGCAAGGCCACGTGCCCGAGCGTGGGCCGCGGCATGAGGAAACGCCAATCGATGCGGCGGACCGCGTGCAACAGCTCGTCGCGAACGGCCGCGCGGCCCACGTGGCCCGCCACGTCCGCCATGCAGGTCGCGGCGTCGCCCGCGGCGACTTGGGTCCCGCCGCTGCCGTCTCCCGCAGGAGAGTTCGCCGGCTGCGGGTACGAGGGGTCGGCGCGGTGGGGATCGCGTGCCGGGTGCGTCATGAGGACCTCCGTGTGGGCGCGGATTTAGACGGCTTCGAGCGCAGGAGACGGTTCAACACGGGCACGCGCAACAGCTCGGGGAAGGTGTCCTCCACCGCCAGACTGTGCTTCGTGAGCATGAGAACGCCGAGGGAAACCAATGCTGCAAGCGGCAGCAGCACGTACAGCTGGGTCGAGACGAAAAGCTGCACGAGCAGCAGACCGAGCGCGCCGCACAGCAGAACGGCGTAGACCGAGGCGTAGCGCCACTCGATGAAGCGCATGCCGGTGGCGCGACACAGGCCGATCTGCTTGAGCACGTTGTGCAGGATCATCGACGTCGCGGTCGCGACAGCGGCGCCGAGGGCACCGAATCGCGGAATGAGCACCAGCGCCAGGCTGACGCTGGCCACCATGGCCAGCACGTTGACGATCACCACGTAGCGCACCTTGCCGAGAACCTTGAGCGTCAACCCGTTGTTGCCGAGCGTGACGCCGAAGTAATAGGCCACGGCGAACAGCTGCAGGAGGATCCACGAGCTCGCATATCGTTCGCCGTACAGCGCCACCGTCAGGCTGCGCGCCAGCGAGAACGTGATCGAGAACACCGGGAACGACAGCACCGCCATCCACACCGCGGTGCGCCAGTAGAGATCGTTGATTCCCGGGATGTCGCCGCGAGCGAACAGGCGCGCCGCGAGCGGCATGTACAGCAGACCGAAGCTCGCCAGCACGATCGTGTTCAGCGTCGCCGCCGGCAGCACCACGCGATACAGAGCCACCTCGGTCGTCGGATGGAAGTAGCCGAGGATCATCGTGTCCGCCGAGTGCATGACGACGGCCACGAGACTCGAGGTGAGAAGCGGCAGGGCGAAGGCGAAGAGCTCGCGTGTCGGTGTCTCGCGCGGCGCGGCACGCACCTTTCCCAGCGTGCCGTCGCGGTCGAGGATGCGTCCCAGAATGGCGACGTACAGCGCCACGCCCACACCGGCGGCGGCGAGGTAGCCCCAGGCCAGGAAACGCGCATCGGCGCCGAAGGCGACCAGCAGCACCACGACCGTCAGCTTGAGCACCGGCGCGATGACATGCTTGCGATAGAAGATGGCCTTGGGGTGCGCGAAGCAGGCGAAGAGCGCGATCAGCATCTCGTCGATGGCCTCGATCGGCACGAGGAAGACGAGGATGAGCAACAGGTTGACGGGTGCACCGCCATCCTTGACGAAGCGTTCGAGGAGCTGTGGGGCGCCGTGTACGCTGCCGATGACCAACGCCGCCGTTCCGACGACCACCAGCGTGATCAACAGGAACGTGCCGCCGATGCGACCGTACTGGCCGCGCTCGTGATACATGGGGATGAAACGCATGACGGCGCGCCGCAGGCCCAGCGTCGAGAACCCCTTGCAGAACGCCACCACGGCCAGCCCGTAGGCGAACGCGCCGTAGTCCTCGGTCGTCAAGTGACGCACGATGAGCAGCTGACTCGTGAAGTTCAGCACGCGCGAGAGCAGCCTCCCCGCGAGCAGCAGGCTCGAGCCACGCAGCTGCTTGCGCACAGGATCGGACTCGCGCGCGGGCGGCTCGAGCACCGGTCGGGGCTGGGTCACGACGGCCATGGATGTTTCCTCAGCGGTTCGTAGGGAGCGTGTGCGGGGGCGCGAGACGCGTGCGACATCGGGTCGTCGGGGTTACGTGCACGCAGTTCCGAGCTTCGTGCGGGTCGCGCGCTCCATCACGCGGCCACGCTGCGTCCCTGGGGCTGCCAGCGTTCGATGCGTTCGCCGCGACCGACCTTGTTCAAGGCCACCAGCGCTGCGGCATTCGCGAGGCAGTAGAAGAACGGAATCGCGATCAATTTCAGGCGTCCGACGCGATGCGTGCGCAGCAGGAAGCCGAGCGCCGCGAGGCCGTAGAACGCCACCTGCAGCAGAGCGCATGCGGCGAAGAAGCCGCCGCGCACGCTCAACAGCGCGCTGCTCGCAAACAGCACGATCAGAAAGATCGGCGCCAGGCGACGCACGACCTTGTGCGAGAACAGCACCACGGAGTAGAAGCCGTAGTGGAACGGGTTGAGCAGCGCCCGGCGCAAGAGCACACCGCACATGCCGCGTGTCATGAGACGCACCTTGCGCTTGAATTCACGCGCGGCCGCGCCCGCGGGCTCTTCGTAGGCGACGGCCTCGGGCTCGTACACCAGCCGGAAGCCCTGCTGGACGACCGCGGTCGAGATGGCGAAGTCGTCGGTGACCGCGGCGCTTTCGGGCACGCGGAAGAGCTTGCGACGGATGGCGTAGAGCGCACCGTCAGCCGAGACGATGCTGCCCGTGTGCGTCTGCTTGGCTTTGAGCCACTTGTCGTAGCTCCAGTACAGGCTTTCGCCCTGTCCGCTGCTGTCGATGCAGGCGCTGCTTCGATACAGCTGGTTGCCGCACACGCCGCCGACCTCGCGATCGGCGAAGTTGCGCGCCAGCATGCGCACGGCTTGCGGGTGCAGGAACGTGTTGGCGTCCGAGAAGACGAGGATCTCGCCCTGGGCCTGGGCGACGGCGTCCTGGAGCGCGTAGATCTTGCCGCGGCGCGGGAGCGCCA
>JBFJHN010000526.1:0-3258 GCA_041613275.1 Candidatus Krumholzibacteriia bacterium
CGCCCCGAAACGCTCCGCCCATCTCCTGATAGACGTCGGTGTCACCGTCGTTGTCCAGATCGGCGAACGCCACGCCGTGACCCTTCTGGGGGTGGCCGAAGCCACCCGCCATCGTCACGTCCGCGAACCGCCTGCCTGCTTGGTTCAAGAACATGATGTTGGGCATCAGGGTCTCGAAGTTGGGGTCGCCCGTGCCCAGATAAAAATCGAGAAAGCCGTCGTCGTTGAGATCCCCGAAGTTGTATCCCATCGGCAGGACGGGACGCACGAGGTTCGCGGCCTGCGCGACGTCGCGGAACCTTCCGGCACCGTCGCCGCGGTACAAGCACGCCGGCTCGACGCCGGAAGGATCCCCGAAATGGTAGGCGGCGACGCTGGCGATGCGACCCGTGTAGCTCCCCGCCCAGATGTCCAGGCGGCCGTCGTTGTCGAAGTCCCAGAACCAGGCCGGGAAGCTGATCTGGGGGCGCGTCACCCCGGCCTGCGCCGCCACGTCGGTGAAGGTGCCGTCGCCGTTGTTGTGGTACAGGCGGTTGGGTTCCTTGAGGTTCGAAACGTATAGATCGGGATGGCGGTCGTTGTCGTAGTCGCCCCACACCACGCCTTTCGTGTAGCCCAGATTCTCCACGCCAGCCTGCTTGGCGACGTCCGTGAACGTTCCGTCCCCGTTGTTGCGGAACAGCTGGCAGGGTGCGCGCACGCCCGTGGAGCGGCTCTCCTTGCCGGTGTAGACATCCTGGCCCGAGGTCCCCGAGGTTTCGTTGCCCACGTACAGGTCGAGATCGCCGTCGTGATCGTAGTCGGCCCAAGCCGCCGTCTGCGTGGGGTAGTGGACCTCGCCGAGCCCCGCCGCGAACGTCACGTCGGTGAACGTTGCGTCGCCCTCGTTGTGCAGCAGCGAGTTCGGGTGGCAGCCGGACTCGCTGGCCCAGGCGCCGCGCAGAACCAGAATGTCGACGTGGCCGTCGTTGTCGTAGTCGGCTTGCACCATGTTCAAGCCACCGAGGAGGCCGAGAAGCCCCGCTTCGCGCGTGCGGTCGGTGAAAGTGCCATCGCGGTTGTTGCGGAAGAAACGCATCTGGCCCGCCGTATCCCAGCTCGAGGTCACGATGTCGAGGTGATCGTCATTGTCGAAGTCGTCGACGATGACGCCACCTGCCAGGCTGAAGATTGGAAGCCGGAGCTCGAGAGCGACGTTCTCGTAGCGCGGGAAATCGATTTGCGACTGGAACACCCCGTCGGGGAGCCGATGTGCGGCGGGAACCCGGTCGGGGTAGCCTCCGAGCGTCATGGAGGCGATGTTGAGCAGCCACCTGGCAGTGACGTACAGCTCGGTCCCCGGCGGCGTGTCCGCGAGAAGATCCGAGAAGTAACGAATGGCCTTCTCCGACCACTGCCGCCGCGGGAAGGAGACCTTTTCGAACGGTACGATGCAGCTGCGCGCCATGGGCTGGACGCAACAGTTGTTCGTCGTCGCCATACGCATATAGGTGACGCCGAGACGGAAGCGCGTCAGATTGCCGAGCGGCTGCTTGAACTGCTCCGCGGGCACCAGATCGTAGGCCTCGAGCATGTGCGCAATGGAAGCCTCGAGCTCTCCCGCGTAGAGCTCGGCCTCGGCGGTCAGCGCCAGCAGCTGCCAACGCTTGTAGGGGTCTGCACCGGCGGGCAGCTCGGCCAGCTGCTCGCGCAGCCGGAGCGCCAGCGCGTTCCCGAGGTAGGGATGCTCTTCGGCGGTACGCTGCGCGATTTGCGCCAGGAGCGCAAGCATGCGCTCGTGTCCGGAGGCGGCCGCGTCGGTGGAGACATGCGCTGTGGCGTCAGCGCGGGTGGCCACGAGCGCGTCTTGCCGAGAGCTCGAGGTTTCGGATGTTGGCGGTGCCGGCTCCGTGCGCTTGCAGCCGTGCACGCAGACAACGAGCGCCAAGCCGAGCGACGCACGGCGCAGGTGCGTTTCCCAAGCTCGGTGCATCGGCATACGTGAAAACACCGCCGCGGACCTCGTGTCCCGACGTTGGCGATGTGCCAACGTCTCGCGCACGGAACATGGTACGCGAACGACTCACGTCGTTGGCGGAGTCATCTCGTCGAATCAACCGACCGATCTCGTTGGATGTATTCCGTTGTGGTATTGGAAACCGGGTCCCCTTTGCGAGACCTCAACGGACTTTTGGCGAGCGATTCGAGCCGATGCCACGCGACCGAATTGGCCCCTCCAGCGTGTCGTGTGAGAGTGCACAACATGCGGTTGACTCGGACGGTTATTTTTACTACATTCGCGAATGTAGATTTGGAGCGTGGAATGGCAACCGAAGAGCGATTCGGCGAGTTCGAAGAGTTGATTCTGCTCGCGATCTGGAGCCTCGGTGAATCTGCCTACTCGGTGCGGATCCAGGAGCAGCTCGAGGAGGACGCCGGCCGTTCTTCGACGCTGGGTGCGATCTACGCGGCGACGGATCGCTTGGAGCGAAAGCGCCTCGTGCGATCCTGGGTGGGCCGACCGACGGCCGTTCGCGGCGGTCGCAGAAAGCGCTTCTACGCGGTGACCGCACGAGGCAGGGCGGCCCTTCGCCGACTCCGGGCGGCGCGTGCCGTCCTCTGGAGCCGAATCGATTCTCGTCCCGCTGGAGTGACGTTGTGAGCTTCGCCGTTCACCTGGCCCTCTGGTTGATTCGCCGGGCTTGTGCCGAAGAGCATCGGGAAGAGATCGAGGGCGACCTCCTCGAACTTCACGCGCGGAGGCTGAGTTTCCGCAGTCCGTTCCGCGCCGGGCTCGAAGTCTTCTCGGAGGCGCTTTTCGCTGCCCACAGCCGACGATCGGAAGCCCTCGTGCGCAAGGTTCTGTTGTTGGCGCTCGTCCTTACCGGTGTTGCCGTGGGGATCGCCTACATGCTTCTGACGAAAAGTCTGGCAGAGCCTTCCGTTCTGAGCGGGCCCTTCGTGTTCGTCGGGACCACGCTCGAGTTGTTGTTCTGGTATCTGCTCTTCATGGCGGGAGGGAGCCGTGCGAGCCGTGGCGGCTGAAGCGCAAGGGCCGCACTTCGTCCGCGCCTACACGGTCGCCCTCTTCGTGATCGCCGTGCTGGCAGGGGGCGTTGTTTGGGTCGAGTCCGGCTTGATCGACGAGCTCGAGGCCGACGGCTTGGACTTCTGGGCGATGGTGCTCCGAGTCGACCAAGTGGTCGCTCTGGTGCTTGCGCCCTTGGGCTTGCTGACCGTCGCGGCGCGGACCCGGGGGTGGCCGATCGCGTCTCTCGC
>JBFJHN010000527.1:0-3256 GCA_041613275.1 Candidatus Krumholzibacteriia bacterium
GCCGACACGATCGCGCGTGCCGCCGACCGTGGCTTGCCCACCACACATCCGAGCGTCCGAACCACGCTGGGGAACCATGAGATCATGGCCGTACGGTAGCGGCTTTCGCCGTCGTTGTCGCGCCTTCGAATCGCGCCTCCGGAGCGCGACTGGAACGGCCGAGACGAAGTCCAGGCTTTCGGGTGGCACCCTGGGGCCTTCCCTCTTGGGTGCGCGCGGGGTGCGCCGAGGCATTCCGCGGAGCGTTACGCTCCGCGGACTTCACATTTGTATGGCATGTGCATTGCACGAATGGCCTCGGTACCCGCAACAAACTCGAGTTCTGATCCCGGAGGTCTTGCCATGAGCAAGGGCACGACGCGCAGGTTTTCGACGCGCGACTCCATGATCTTTCTGACGCGCTTCGACGCGACCATCGTCGTTCTCACCGAGCCGGGTGCGGGTACGGAGTATCCGCTTCAGTCCCACCGATTGGTCGTGGGGCGCGGCCCCGACGTCGACGTCGTCTTCGAAGACGACCATCTCTCGCGCCAGCACGCCGCGTTCGAGCTCACGAGCGACGGGTTTCAGGTGCGCGACCTGGGCAGCACCAACGGCATTCGGGTCAACGACAAACCCGTGGAGATCGCTGCGCTCCAGCACGGCGACCGCGTCCAGATGGGACAGCTGACGCTGCAGTACGTCGTGCAGGATCGAGCCAGCCACATCGAGTTCGAGGTTTCGGACGACTAGAAGCACACCGCACCGCGGAGAACTTCGGATGACCAACACGAAGACGGTCGGCAGCTTCATCGTTGAAGACTCGATCGGTGGCGGCGGCATGGGCGAGCTCCTGCTCGGCTACCAGCCCGCTCTCGACCGGCCCGTGGTGCTCAAGACGTTGCGGCGCGACCTCGCTTCGCGACGCGAGTACGTCAAACGCTTCCATCGCGAAGCCTGTCTTGCGGCATCGGTTCATCATCAGAACGTCGTGGCGGTCTACGACTGCTTCGTGCATCGCGGCAACCACTACATCGCGCTGGAGCACGTGGACGGCCTCGATCTTCGCACCGTCCTGCAACGCGCGGGCGCGCTGCCTCCACGGATCTGCGCCTTGATCGCTCTCGAGTGCGCGCGTGGCATCGAAGCCATCCACGCCCGCGGCATGGTGCATCGCGACATCAAGCCCGCGAACATCCTCGTCGGACGCCAGGGCGAAACGAAGATCGCCGACTTTGGCATCGCGTTGGATCCATCGGCCACGCCGCTCACACGCACCGGGTTTGCCATGGGCTCGCCGCCGTACATGCCCCCGGAGCAGTTCCAGGGCGACCGGGTGGACGCGCGCGCCGACATCTTCGCTCTGGGCGCCGTGCTGTACGAGCTGCTCGCGGGACGGCCTCCGTACGAAACGAGCGACGAGCAAAACGATGAAACGCTTCTCGATCGCATGATCCGTGAACGCTATGTGCCGCTGCGCAAGACCGCGCCGGACGCGCCGCGCTTCTTGCGTGGTCTGGTGCGCGACTGCCTGCGCAACAAGACCAGGCGGCGGCTCGGGTCGGCAATGGAGCTCCGCAAGCGGCTCGAACGCCAGCTCGGGCGTCCCACGACGGCCGAAGCGCGCGAGGAAATCGCGACGTGTCTGTGGGATCTGGGGCTCTTTCAGATCCGCGAGGGCGAAACGGTGATCGCGCGCGTCGCCGGCCGCCGCAGAGGACGCCCTGCGCGCGTACGTTGGATCGCGGCCGGCCTGTCGATCGTCGCCTTGCTGGGCATCTTGTCGACCGTGATGTTGCAGCAGCAGGTCATCCTGCGCGAGCTGGCTTCCTTGCTGCCGCAGATCTCGGCTCCTCCCGAGTTCATCGAAGCGATCGAGAATGCGCGCGCCCACATGCGCAACGACCAGCCGAACGGTCTCGAGGCACTGCCGCCTTCCGAAGACACCGCGCCGCCTGCGGATTCCTCGTCGGTCACAAACGGGCCTACCGGGCACGAGAGCAATTCTTCCTCCGCCGACAGCAGCCGGAGCACTTCGGTCAATGCGGAGAGAAAACCGCTCACGCAGCTCGAACGCGCCCGAAACCGCACGCTGAACCCCGACCCCTGAGCAGCGGCCGAACGGACAGACCTTAGAACCAATAGGCGAGCTGCATCGCCGGCAAGACGTGATCCCAGCCGCCTCCCGCGTCCGTGACCTGGCCGACGGCTTTGACCAGAAGCTCGCGCGTCATGCGGTAGCCCACGCCAACTTCGACGCGCTGGATGTTGTCGTCCCAATTGACGCTGCCATCCACGCTGTCGACTTCTTCGAAACGCAACGTGTCGTAGCGCACCGCTCCGTACCAGCCTGGATAGAACTTGTACGTGGCCATGGCGTAGTACGAGGTATTGGCCAAGCCGTCAGCGCGCAGCGGCGTCTCCCAATGGTTCCAGAAGCCCTCGGCCTTTACGGAGAGGTAGGCGTAATCCCACTGTAGGCTTGCGATCCAAAGCTGTTGCGCGTAAGCGCGGGCCCTCTTGCCCGCGGGCAGAAGCGGCGCCACGACGTCGTCCAGGTACGGTCCGCGCGCCACGCTGCCGTGCAGCCGCAATCCGGTCGTGGGCGCAAAGCCGAAGCGCGCGTGCAGACTGGGCCGGCCGTTCGTGTCGGCCCCCGTCACCGGAGCCGAAGGCGCGCCGACGGTCGCGCCGATGGCGTAGTCGTAGCGTGTGCCGGAGCCGATCACATACGCACCGTAGTCCCAACAGTTGTCGTAGAGAATCGGGAGTGCGGGCTCGTATCCGCCCGGCCCGCCGACGTCGCGTTGTCCACGGCCGCGCTGGGCCAGCAGGTCATCCAGATCCGCCGGCATCTGTCGGCGTCGCAACGAGGAACGATAGAAGTACGCCAGCGGGATGCTCACCAACGGGTTGACGTTCGAATACGTATTTGGCGCCCATACCCCATCGTGAATCGGGATCTTGCCGACTTCCAAGAAGACGTTTCGCGACTCGAACAGCTGGTGCAACAGGTACGCGCCGTACAGGCGCAGGGAGCCGCCGCCGTTCTCCGTCATGAGCAGCTGGACGAACGCGCGGGTACGTCCGGTGCCACCCTCGACGAACAACCGTGAACGCAGTCGATCGAAGTTGGAGTCCCCTGGGATGTTCATGTTCAAGACTAGTAGGTCGTCGTTGCCGTTCGCGACGAGGTCGATGGACCCGTGGACTTCCAGCTGGTTGTCTTGGGCGCGTGCGTCGCTTGCGCCGCCAGCAACGCACAACACCATGGCCA
>JBFJHN010000528.1:0-3237 GCA_041613275.1 Candidatus Krumholzibacteriia bacterium
AGGGCCTGCAGCGCCACGTGCGCGAGCACGTGCGGCTGGCGCAGGAGTTCGCGCGCTGGGTCGACGCCGATCCGCGCTTCGAGCGCCCGGCGCCCGCGCCGCTCAACCTCGTGTGTTTCCGGCTTCGCAGTGGAGATGCGTCGAACCAGGCGCTGGTGGACGCGTTGAACGCGAGCGGCAAGCTGTACCTGACGCATACGCGTGTGGGCGGAAAGCTCACGCTGCGTTTCTGCGTGGGGCAGACGCACACGGCCGAACGCCACGTGCGAGAAGCCTGGGAGCGCATTCAGGACGCGGCGACGCGACTCCACTCGAACTCGTGATTCAGGAGCCAACGTTTGCGGTCGACGCCACCGGCATAGCCCGTGAGCGAGCCGTCCGATCCCACCACGCGATGGCACGGAACGATGATGGCGACCGGATTCTTGGAGTTCGCGAGCCCCACGGCCCGCACGGCTTTGGGATTGCCCACTTCGTTCGCCAGCTGCGCGTAGCTCCAGGTCGTGCCGGCCGGGATCCGGCGCAGCGCATCCCACACGCGTGCTTGGAACGTGGTGCCGCCGGCGTCGACGACGACGTCGCGCACCGCTTCGAGATCGCCTGCGAAGTACGCCGCCAGCTTGGCGCCGATGTCGCGCGCCACGCGTCCGTCCTCGTCGTGGGCCGAGGGCTGCAGCCGGACCTCTCCGAAGCGCTGTGCGAAGATCTCCTGCATGCGCATGCGCCGATCGGCGAACTCGAGCGCACACACCTTTTCGTTCCGAGTGGCCAACAGCAGCGTTCCCACCGGGGATTCGATCTCAGCGACGTGCAGATCCATTGCCTGTTCCTTCCGTCCACAAGTGCAGTGCGGCATAGGCGCGCCAGGGATGCCACGCTTCGGCTGCGCGTTGAACCGCAGAGGCCGGGGCGGGACGCTTGCGGCTTCCCAACGCCTGGCGCAGGCCGAGGTCGGCGGCTGGAAACGCGTCGGGCTCGCCGAAGGCGCGCATGGCGACGTAATGTGCCGTCCACGCTCCGATTCCGGGAAGCTCGCAAAGGCGCCGTACGTTGTCGTCGAGCGACGCGCTCGGATCCCAGCCGAAGCGTCCATCGAGCGCTGCCTGCGCCAGGCTGGCGATGGCTCGCGCGCGCGCACGCGTGACACCGATCGTGCTCAGGTCGGCGCGCGCCAGCACTTCGGGCAGCGGGAACACGCGATCGACATCGGAGCCGTCCGTGTCGATCTGGAGCGGCTCCCCGAAGGCGTCCACGAGTCGCGACATGAGAGTCGTCGCCGCGCGCACGCTGACCTGTTGACCCAACACCGCGCGTACGGCGGTCTCGAACGGATCGCAGCTTCCTGGGATGCGCAGCCCCGGATGCCGGCGCACGCGGGCCGCCAGGGCCCGGTCGCCGGCGAGGAGCGCGTTGATCTCGTTGGGATCGGCGTCGAGGTCGAACAAGCGACGCAGGCGTTCGACGACCGACGACAGCCGTGCGGGGTTCGCGATGCGAATGCGCGCGCGCAGCGAATTCGTGTCTGGGAGCATGCGCACGTCGACCCACGCGTGATCCGCACCGATACGGACGCTGCGCTGATAGAAGTCGGGACCCGCGTGCTCCAGGCGTCGCGTCGCGCGTGCAGCGAGATAACCATGCAACGCCTGCCAGTCGTACGGCGGCCGAAAGCCCAAACGCAGCTCGATCTCGGTACCACGAGAGCGACGCGGCGCTGTGGATCGTGTTGCGGCGCGTGTGCGCACGCGGTCCACGCCACGGCGGAGCTCGCGCGGGGCGCGGTCGTAGGTCGTTCGAATGGCGTCGTTGAAGCGGCGCACGCTCGAGAACCCCGCCGCATGGGCCACCTGCGTCATCGAAAGGCGGGTTTCGTTCAGCAGCTTCTTCGCGAACAGCAGGCGCCGCGTCTGCGCCACGCGTTGCGGCGACGTGCCCAGATGCCGCAGGAACAGGCGACGAAGATGGCGCTCGCCCACACCGACGCGCTCCGCCAGCGTTTCGACCGAGCCCTCGTCGAGAGCGCCGTCCGCGATCAATCGCAACGCGCGCGACACCGTCACCGACGTTCCCGCCCACGGCGGGCTGCCGGGAGCCGTTTCCGGCCGGCAGCGCAAACAGGGGCGAAAGCCGGCCTCCTGCGCCGCGGCTGCGCAGCGATAGAAGCGGCAGTTCTCCAGCTTTGGCGTCGGCGCGGGGCAGACTGGGCGGCAGAACACGCCGGTCGAGAGCACGGCCGTGAAGAAGCGGCCGTCGAAGCGCGCGTCGCGCGTGCGCAGGGCTCGGTAACAGGCTTGGGGCTCGAGTGCTTCCATGGTCCCTTGATACGACAGCAGCGGCTCAAAAACTGGCTGTTTTCGGACCTGGGCGTGCGACCCTCACCAACGACGCGCCGCGGCACCCGAGCGCGGCTCCTTGCCCAGGCCGAGCCGGAACGCCGCCGCCTCGAACGCGGCCATCAGCTGCTGGAGCTCTTGCTCACCGGACGGCCCGTAGCCACGCAGAATGCGGACCTGCTCGAGCGCGGCTTGCAGATGCGCCTCGCCGAGGTACTCGCGCGCCTGCGGAAATTCGGGCCGAAGCTTCAGCGCTTTGTCGTAGAGCTCGAACGCCTCGTCCAAGCGACCGAGCTTGCGCTGCGTGAAAGCCATCATGTTGACGATCTCGGGATCGTTCTTGCGCTCGCGGTTGGCGCGTTCGAAATGTTCGAGGGCCGCTTCGAAGTCGCCAGCCTCGACGTGCTCGAGTCCCTGGTTGTAGAGCTCCGTTGCCTTGTCGACTTGCTTGGGAGCTTCCTCGTCCTTCGAGGGGCGTGCGGCATCGCTGGTCTCGTTGGCCACGAGCGCCGCGGTGCACACGAAGATCAACAGCACGGCGATCGCGCGTTTCCAGGCCATGGGGTTCTCCTTCGTGCGGTGCAGGGCCGGCTCAGGGCGCCCGATTGTGCCATTCTAACAGGCTGTGCGGGATCGGCGTCTCATTGCCGCCACATGCGCCGTTCGGCATCGACCACCTCGCCGGCGAGCCGGCCATAGTCCCAAAGACCGTACTTCTGACGCTGCACGTCTCCTGGGCGATAGTGGCGAATGTAATCGGTCGGATGATCGGGGTTGAACGGCAAGAGCCCGCGCACGTTGTAGTGCGCCAGGCGCAGATTCCACAGCGTCGCAAGCCCCACGAGCGCCACGACGAGGCCGGTTCTCCAGCCCAGGCGGCGCGCGCCGCTCGTGACGTCCGCGG
>JBFJHN010000529.1:0-3226 GCA_041613275.1 Candidatus Krumholzibacteriia bacterium
GCGGCGGCATCGTCGAGCTCGGAGCGCTCGAGCATCTCGGCTGCGTCACGGCACAGCTGCACGGCGCGCCGTTCGTCGGCATCGAATCCCGACGACCGCCCGGCCCCGGGTGTGAAGCGGATGCGGCTCGCCGGAACACAGGCGCTCACGCGACCGCCGTCGCGCAGGCGCAGCGCCAGATCGCTCCAGCAGCTGGCCGACTTCAAATGCGGCGCGAGGCCTCCACACGCCACGTAGGCGTTGCGATCGATCAGCACGCACGCGCCCGCCGGCTCGCTGAGCGCCACCCAAGCCTTGCGCGCACGCTCCTGCCGCATGCTGGGCTGCGTGGCCTCGAACTGCGGCGTGGCCAGGGCAACGACCGGGTTCGCGCGCGCGACGCGTGCGAGCTCTTCCACCCAGCCGGGGTTGGCGCGCACCTTCGAGGAGACCACCAGGACGTGGGCCGACGGCGCGTTGCGGATCTCCTGATCGAGCGTCTCGTACAAGATCTCCGGCGCCGTCACGCTCGTCGGCAACCTGGAGGCCCACGTGCCCGCGTGTTCTTCGTCGCACACGATCTGAACCTGGGCGCCGGTGGGGAACGTGCGCGCCAGCGCGTCGAGACCCGAAGCCGAGATGTCGGCATCGTCCTGGAACACGAGAACGTGCAGATCCCCCGTGCCGTTCTGCGCACCCGTGCCGTTCCCCGCAGTCCCGTTCGCGGCGCCGGTGCCCTTGCCGGCGCGCGTAGCTTTCTCCGCGCCCGCACCGTTGCCAGACGCCGCCAGAATCGGCGCCCACTTCTGCACGAAGATCTCGGAGTTCTTCTTGAGCAGCGCCTCGTAGTCGATGCCGAGAGCCTTGAAGGTCATGCCGCCTTCGTGGTGCACGAAGGCGTCCTGGGCGAGGACGATCTTGTAGCCGGCAATCCGCGCGCGCAGGCTGTAGTCGTCGTCTTCGAAGTTGCCGATGCCAAAACGCTCGTCGAACAGCCCCACGTTCTCGATCATGCTGCGCCGCATCAACATGCACACGCCCGCCGCTTTGCGCAGCTCCTGGGCACGCCCCCGGTTCTGCGCCTGCAGCTCCCGGGCGAACGCGTACATCGAGGCCTCGTCACGATACGAAGTAACGATGCGCTGCTCGTTGTTCGCGTAGTTCGTGTGGGGCACGACCACGGCCACCGCCGGGTCGCGTTCCACGTGCTGTAGCATCGTCTCCAGCCAGCCCGGGGTCACGATGCAGTCGTTGTTCAAGACCACGACGTAATCACCCCACGAGCTGCGGATCCCCTGATTCACGGCGGCGGCGAAGCCCAGGTTGCGCTCGTTGCGAATGCAGCGGATGTTGTTCTGGTGTGCGTCACGAACCACGGGCTCTTCGGAGCCGTTGTCGACCACGACGATCTCGTACGGCAAGCGCGTGTGCTCGCGAATGCTCGCCCAGCAGATGCGCGTGACATCGAGGTTGTTGTGCACCGGGATGACGATGCTCACGTTGGGAACGATCTCCGGACGGCGCGTAAGCCGCCGATATCCGCTCTCGGCCAGCTCGAAGCCTGCGTTCTGCGCGATCGCTCCGGCGTCCTCGGATCCTCCACGCGACGCGGCAACGGCGGCTTCGGCGCGCCCCCGTTGAATGAGGTCGAAGGTGGGCTGCCAGGCGCGCTCGGCGTTCTCGCGCGAGAACGCGCGCTGTACGAGCGCGGCACCGTTCTGCGTCAACGTTTCCTGCAGTGTTGCATCCTCGTACAGGCGAACGACCGCCTCGGCAAAATCCTCGTCGTTTTCGGCCACCAGGAAGTCGCGTCCGTCCACGCCACCGGTGCCCTCGGCACCGATGGGCGTGACCACCAGCGGGATGCGCGAGGCCAGCGCTTCGACCACCTTGCCCTTGACGCCGGCGCCGTAGCGCAGCGGCACCACGGCGACGCGATGGCGTGCCAGGTACGGCTGTACGTCCGGGACGTAGCCGGTGACCTCGATGCCGTTGCCGGTCAGAGCCTGCACCGACGGCGGCGGGTTGTTGCCGACGACCGTGAAGGTGACGTCCGGAATGCGCGCGCGGATCTTCGGCAGGATGCTGTCGACGAAGTGGAGCACCGCATCTTCGTTGGGCGGATGGTTGAAGTTGCCGACGTACACCAAGCCTGTGGGGTTCGACACGCGCCGCACCTCCGGCAGCGCGTGCATGTCGGGCATCCGCTCGACACGCAGCGTGGGATCGATCTCGTTCAACAGCTGCCGTTCGTCTTCCGACACGGTCAACACGACGTCGGCCTTGCGATACCAGTCCAGCTCGACGCGGCGCGTGTCCTCCGCGTTCCAGAAGTCGGCGTCCTTCCCGCTCACGAGCGCGCGCTTGCGCTCGCGCACGAAGTGCAGATCCACCGAATCGATGATGAACACGCTCTCCGGCGAGTACTGGCGCACCTCGTCGTAGTACTGCGCGGCCACGTGGTAGAACGCCGCGATGACCGCTTTGAAGCGATTGGCCTGCAGGATCCTGGGAAAATCGATCCACAGCGGACCCGCAACCTCGTAGCCGAGATGCCGCATCTTGATGGTGTCGGTGTGAAAGACGGTGATGCCGAGCCTCTCGAGATCGCTGACGTAGCGCGTGGCGGAAACGCCGTTCCGTACCAGCACGACGACCTGATAGCGTTCTGCCAGCATCTCGAGCGTGCGGAAGCAGCGGCGCTCTCCCGAGGCGCGATCGGCCATGGCCGGGAACGGCAGGATGACCAGGATCTGCTCCTTGCCGGCGACGCGCGGGACCTCGTAGACGTTGCTGCGACGCTTCTCGATCTCGCGGATCCATTTGGCGATGAACTTCGGCTTGTTGCGCGCCTGCAGCTCCTCGGACTGCGAGTGTGCCGCGGGCCCGCCGTAGCTGCCGCCCTCCATGTGCACGACCACCGACTCGGGCTCGTACACGACGCGGAACCCGGCCTCGCGCGCCGCGAAGCACAGATCGGTGTCCTCCCAGTACGCCGGCGCGAACTGCGTGTCGAAGCCGCCGACGGCGTCGAGGACGGCACGCCGGATGTACATGCAGGCACCGCTCACGTAGTCGACGTCGGCGACCTGCGTGTAGATGAAGCGCTCGGGATCATCGAACTTGCCGATCTCGCGCGCCGATGCGTCGGCGAACAGCTCGCCTCCGGCCGCCTGCAGGCGTCCGTCGGGGAAGACGAGCTTCGGACCGACGATGCCGGTCGTGGCGTCGGCGTAGGCGCGGTCGA
>JBFJHN010000530.1:0-3217 GCA_041613275.1 Candidatus Krumholzibacteriia bacterium
CGCAGGTTGAGCGCTTCGTAGCGGGGATCCAGCTCATTGGTGAGCGGATGCTGGAAGCCGCCCGTGGTGCCGCCGCAGCCAGCGACCAGCAGCAGACATGCGATCCGGATTCGTTTCATGGCGCAGGGATAGCACGAGTCCGGAAGCCTGGGCAACCAAGACGGAGCGCGGCGGCGTGCTCGGGTGTATGCTGGGGTGTGAGGAGGTCGCTTGAGAGCCTGGACCTGTGTGGCCGCAATCGTTTGCCTGACGGCGCCCGCCGTCGCCGCGGAGCTGCCGTTCCGGCCCCTCGACGGCCCCGGAGACCGCTTCACAGCCTCATTGCTCACAGCGACTTACGCGAAAGACCCCAGCCTGCTTCTGAACCCCCAGATGGCCGTGTATCTGGATCTGGACCAGCTCGATCGCTACGGGACCCAGCCGCCTCCGCAAGCGCGCGCCGCAGGCTCGCGCCGCATCTGGGCCGATCCCGACGCCACAGATCCCGTGGCCGAGCTGTCCCCGGAGGAAAAAGAAGACGCCATCGAGCCTACGGCCGGCGTGCAGGTGGGCATTCCGAGCTACATCTCGGTGCCGGGGACGCTGATCGGCGGCGCCGCGTTGCTCGTCCACGTTCTGCGGGAGCTGTTCTAGAGCCCGAGCTCCGCCCTCAGCGCCGCGCGCTCCCGGCGCACCGCATCCAGCCGCGCACTCTGGTCCCGAAACGCCGCCTTCAGTCCTTGATCGGTCATCGCATCCAGAGTCGCCAGATCGCAGCCCAGCTTCTCGTGGGCCACGTGCATCTCGCGTGTGAGGTCGGTGTCGAAGTAGCTGGGATCGTCGGCACCCAGCGTCACGTGCAGACCTCGCGCCAACAGCTCACGTAACGGGTGAGCTGCAAAGTCTTCCACGACGCGCGTGCGCACGTTGCTCGTCGGACACACCTCGAGCGTCGTGCCGCGCGCGCGCAGAAGCTCCACGACGGCATCGTCTTCGAGACAGCGAATCCCGTGACCGATGCGCGTCGCACCCAGCAGCTCCACGGCATCGCGCACGCTGGATGCGCCGTCGGCCTCGCCCGCGTGGGCGGCGCACCCGAGCCCCGCCTCGCGCGCGACGCGAAAGGCGGTTTCGAACTGCCGCGCGGGAAAGCCGACCTCGTCGCCGCCCAGATGGATGCCGACGACGCGCGGGTGCGCGAGGTGTGCGAGCGCTTCGACCTGCTGCAGCGCGACGTCGGGGCCGAAGTTGCGCACCAGGTCCACGACGATGTTGGAGTCGGGGTCGGCCTCGCTGACCGCGGCCAGCAGCGCGTCCCATGGCAGACCCTGCTGCACGAACACCGCGGCCGAGAACAGCACCTCGGCATAGACGACGTTCTGGGCGCGCAGCTCGGCGAAGAGATCGCATGCAACGTCGTGCACGTCCTGCTCGTCGCGCAGGCGCGTGATGACGAAGCGGAAGTGCTCGAGAAACGCGTCGAAGCTGTCGTGCTCGAAGAGCCAGGCGAGGTCCTCGGCGCGGCGGTAGGTGCGATCGCCGTGGCGGTGCAGGATGGCGAGCAACCGGTGGGGACGGATGGCGCCCTCGAGGTGCACGTGCAGCTCGACCTTGGGGACGCGTTGCAGATAAGGGTTCAAGTCTCGAGCTGACCGCGCAGGTATTCGACCAGGAGCCTCACGCCGACGCCGGTGCCTCCCTGCGGGCGATAGCCGTCAGCCTTGTCCAGGTACGAGGTGCCGGCGATGTCGAGGTGCGCCCACGGCGTGTCGGCCACGAAGTGCTTGAGGAACGCCGCCGCCGTGATGGTGCCGCCGTGCTTGCCGCCGGTGTTCTTGATGTCGGCGATGGGCGAGCGGATGAGCTCTTCGAACTCCTCCCACAAGGGCAGCTCCCAGCAGCGCTCGAAGCAGCGGTTGCCGGCCCGGCGCAGGTCTTCGATCAGCGCCGGATCGTTGCCCAGCACCGCGGTGGCGATCTGTCCGAGCGCGATGAGCGCGGCACCGGTGAGCGTGGCGAGATCGATGATGACCTTGGGCTTGTAGCGCTGCGCGTAGATGAGCGCGTCGGCCAGAACCAAGCGCCCTTCGGCGTCGGTGTTGTCGATGACGACCGACTTGCCGTTCGGGTACTCCAGGATGTCGCCGGGGCGATAGGCGCTGCCGCCCAGGAGGTTCTCGGTGCACGGCACGAGACCGACCACACGCGCCGGCATCTCCAAGCGCGCGATCGCTTCCATCGCGCCGATCACCGCCGCGCCGCCGCCCATGTCGCCCTTCATCGCGTCCATCTTGGGCGCCGGCTTGATGCAGATGCCGCCGGCGTCGAACGTGAGCCCCTTGCCGACGAAGACGAAGCGCGGGGTGCGTGGGCCGGCACCGTCGTACTCCATGATGACGAACTTCGGCGGCTGATCGCTGCCCTTCGACACCGCCAGGAGACCTGTCATCTGCAGGCGCTCCATGTCGCGCTTGTCGAGGATCTTGCACTTGAAGCCGTAGGCCTTCGCCGATGCGCGCGCACGCTCCGCCATCTCGGTGGGCGTCAGCTCGTTGGCCGGCGCGTTGACCATGTCGCGCGCCTTGCACACCGCGTCGGACAGGGCTTCGCCGTCGTCGACGGCATCTGCGACGCGCGTGCGCTCGAGCGTGCGCGTGGCGACGAGCGCCACCTTGGCGAGCGTGCGGTCGCCGTTGGCCGAGGCGCGGTACTTGTCGAAGCGGTAGTCGCCGAGGATGCTGCCCTCGGTGAGCGCCTGAGCCACGTCGGCATCGTCCAGCTTGGTGTGCGTGGGGAAATGAATGGCGAGCTCGCGCGCCTGAAGCTCGGTCGCTTTCTGCACCGCGCGGGCAGCCGCCTGGCGCACGCGCTCGAGATCCAAGCTCGACGCATCGCCAACGCCCAACAACAGGATCCGTCGCGGACCGGCCGACTTGGCGTTGTACAGCGTCACCCCGCTCCAGAGCTTGCCGTTGAAATCGCCGGCGCGGAGCACGGCTGCGATCTGCCCGCCGCAGGCGCGGTCGAGCTGCAAGAGCCCGGCGTCGCGCACGCTTTCGCCCTCGTGCAGGGGCACGCACAGCAGCGGAACGCGCAAACGCTCGAGCTGGCCACGTTTCAACTGGACCTGCATGAGGACACTTTCTTGCAAGCTCTTGAAGGGGCGCTGGGGGGATGACTCCCCAGGACTCTAGCGCGCAGGCGCTTCTGCTTCAACGGGTTTGACCGCGCCCTGCAG
>JBFJHN010000531.1:0-3196 GCA_041613275.1 Candidatus Krumholzibacteriia bacterium
CGCCGGCGGCGCGGTGCGCAGCAGCCAGCCGGCGCCGAAGGAAGCGACGACAAGAAGCGGCGCAATCGCGGCCGCTCTTCGTTTCGTCATTCCGTTGGGCGCAGCTCGAACCGCAGCCCTGCCGGTCGTCGGAAACGGCTCCGGCGTACTCAGATAGAACCGGGCCTCGCCGATGTCGCGCAGGCGTTCGCGCGGATCCTTCTTCAGACAGCGCCACATTAGAGTGTGGACGTGACGGGGGGTGTCCTTCGGGAGGTCATCCCAGCTCGGCTCGGACTTCATGATCTCCGCGATCACGTCGGTGACGGTGCGGCCCTTGAACGGGGCTTGTCCGGTGAGCAACTCGTAGAGCACGCATCCGAACGACCAGATGTCGGTGCGGCGATCCAGCTCCTGCCCGCGCGCCTGCTCCGGGCTCATGTAGGCGGCGGTTCCGAGAATGACGCCGGTCCGGCTCATTCCCTCGGTGATCGTGGGGGAATTGCTGAGATCTTGCTCGACGGAGTCTGCGGTCATGGCCCGGGCCAGGCCGAAGTCGAGGATCTTGACGGTGCCGTCGCGCGTGACGCGGACGTTGGCCGGCTTGAGGTCGCGGTGGATGATGCCCTTTTCGTGCGCGTCTTCCAAACCCTGGGCGATCTGGGACGCGATGTTCATGGCGTCTTGGATGGGCAGCGCGCCGCTTTTGAGTCGATGCGCAAGATCCTCACCTTCGACGAGCTCCATGACGAGGAAACGGGTACCGTCGACGTCTTCGAACCCGTAGATCGACGCCACGTTCGGGTGCTGAAAGCTCGCGAGCGTGCGCGCCTCGCGCGCGAAGCGCGCGCTTCTCTCGGGATCGTCGGAGAGGTTCGGCGGCAGGATCTTGATGGCGACGTCGCGTTGTAGCTTGCTGTCGCGGGCTCGATACACTTCGCCCATGCCGCCCTTGCCGAGCAGCTCGCTGATCTCGTAGTGCGCCAACGTCTGGCCGATCAAGGCGTTCCTCCGCACTGCGCGCGGGTTGCTCTCGCAGGATGCCACCGTACGGTTTTGACAGAGCGTATACGATGATGGAAGCACCAGACGGCGAAAATCGGCTGAATGGTGCCATCAATCTCTCAAGTCGCAGAATGCGCGCGGCTTGCGCTTGCGTCAACGTCGTGAGGGGACTCGAGCTGCGTCCAGCCGGGAGCCAGACTTCGGCGGTGCTGCAGCAGGAACGTCCTCACGTTGCAGGAGACTCGTTGGCGCGGTGCAGTTTCCACCAGGCTCGCGCGCGCTCGTTGTCCCACGGTGTCTCGAACCGGATGCTCTCGAGTCTCCGGGCGAGTTCATCGGCCCCGTGGGGGCGGTCGCCGGGGCTCTTGGCCAGGCACGCGAGCACCACGTCGTCGAGAAGCTCGGGGATCCCGAGTTCCGAGCGCTGTGACGGAGGAATGGGCGCAGCGCTGGCATGCTCGGTCAGCATTGCGAGGGGAGTCTTGGCCGTGAAGACGAGCTCGCCGGTGAGCAGCCAGTACGCGACGCAGCCCATCGAGTAGATGTCGGAGCGGGGATCGACCGGGCTGGCACCGGTGATCGCTTCGGGATACATGTAGGCGGGAGTGCCGGTGATCGCGCCTTCACGCGTGAGCTTCGGGTCGGTTTCGTCACCGGCCTTGTCGTGCTTGACGAGTCCGAAGTCCAGCACTTTGACGAAATCACGGTCCTCGCCGTAGTCGCAAACGAACAGGTTGGCCGGCTTGACGTCGCGATGGATCAGTTGACGGCAGTGCGCTTCGTGGAGGGAGTGACAGGCCTGCACCAGCAAGTAGACGACACGCTCCGGCTGGATCGGGCCGAAGCGCTTCACGAGCGTCTCCATGTCGATGCCGTCGAGCAATTCCATTACGTAGTAGAACGTGCCGTCGGGAGTGACTCCGTAGTCGTAGATGTCCACCGTGTGGGGCGATTGCAGCGTGGCGGTGGCCTGGACCTCGTGCTCGAAGCGCTGATTCAGCTTCTGGATTTCGCCTGCGTCCATGCCCGCGATGACTTCTTGCTTGATGAACTTCACAGCGGCCGACCGGGCCAGCATCCGGTGGCTGGCGATCCAAACCTCTCCCATTCCGCCGGCTCCCAGGTTCTTCTCCAGCCGGTAGCTGCCCATTTCCCGCGCCTCGGTCACGGACTTGCCGAGCTTGTAGACCACGTTCGAGACCGCCACGCCCATGAGCACCGAGAAGATCATTGCGAGGGTCACGAAGGTGATCGACCCTTCGGAGAACTGCACCCAACCGAAGCTGTCCGCCAGCCAGCGCGTGAGAGGCGCCGTGGAGGCGGCAAGCACGATCGTGATGACAGCCGCCTTTGACCGCATCGGTACGATTGCGGGAAAGAAGACAACCCATACCAATGAGAATGAGAAGTAGGACACGCCGAGCCGGATGGCATCGGTTTGGTACGTTGCGACGACGAGACACTCGGTGGCGCTGAACCACACCGCCGCGAACACGCAAAAAGCCAGTCCGATCTTGATCAGAGCTCGTGATGAGAGCAGGCGTCGATGCACGACCCACGCCACCACCAACGAGATCAAAGTGATCACGATGTCGTGGCCGGCCTCGAGAGCGGTGTAATCGAACGTTGTGATCCGCAGCACGTAGGAGTTCACGAGATTTACAATGTTGCCGAGGGCGACAAGGACGGGCGGAGTCAGGCTCAGAAGAACGATTCGCTTGAGAACAACGTTGGTGATGTCGGCAGGAAGAGTGTCAGCCGCGCCGGTCGTGGGCGTGGCGGGGCGGATGAATTGCGTTTCGAGTGACATCTCGGGCACGAGGGTAAGTGCTCACCAGGTCGGAGGCCAGGGCATTCCGTGGACGCCGGCTACGAGTCCCATTGTGTCCGAGGCGGGTGATCGTCCAAGGGATGTCCTGAACGTGTCCACCCGAACTGCCCGCTCGCGAAGCGCTTTACCGCAACCCGTTGGCGACTCCTCCCGTCGGTTCAAGATCATGAAGCTCTTTTGGGTCGCCGTGACCGCTTTGCTGCTGTGCCAGCCCGTCATCCTGGCGTGTGGACAGACTGCGAACCCATCTCACTGGATCTCCGATGTCGACGTTCTCGTCGATCCAATGGAAACGATCCATCCCAGTATCTACCGATTCAACTCGCGGGCACACTGGCGCGACGCTGCTGAGCAGCTGAAGCGTCGGCTTCCGGGTTTGGA
>JBFJHN010000532.1:0-3184 GCA_041613275.1 Candidatus Krumholzibacteriia bacterium
CACCGCGCGCCACCGTGGTCCCTGGGACGGCACGCAGCGGAGTCGTCCGCGGCGCGCTGGTACGGGTGTTGCGGGCTCCGGTGTGTTTTCCGATTCGAGGAACACCACGGAACGGACGCGAACGTGTCGAACACGCACGGAATCGAGCTTCGCGAGTGGAAGCCCGTCGCGGCGCCGGCGGGCACGCCCGCGCACAGTCTCTGCCAGGAAGCGCGCGCACGGATCCACGCGGACCGCGAGGGCGAAGCGTTGCAGCTGCTGCGGCAGGCGCTGCGTGTCGACCCCGAAAACCCGCAGGCGTTGTCTCTGTACGGTTACGCCTTGGCGAAAGCGCACGGGGACTATCGTGAGGCGCTGCGCTTGTGCCGGCTGGCGTTGCGGCTGGCTCCGCGCGATCCCGAGCTGCGCACCAATCTCGGCCGCGTCCACCGACTGCACGGCGACAACGCTGCCGCACATCGCAACTTCTTGCAGGCGTGGAGACACAACCGGCGGCACGCCGGCGCCGCCTCCGAGCTCGCGCGCATGGGGGTACGCCGCCGCCCGATCGTCCCGTTTCTGTCACGGGGACACTGGTGCAATCAAATGTTGGGACGCGGGCGACATCTGGTGTTGCGCCACGCCCAGCTCTTGCGCGAGCTGCCACGGCACCTGCGCGCACTGACCCCGTAGACGCGCTCGCACGAGCCACCTCACCCCGTCGCATCCTGCCGCTAGTAGCGCAGCAGCTCCTGCAGGGCGTCGGTCACCTGATCCGCGCTGGGCAAGACCGCGGTTTCGAGTGTGCCCGCGAAGGGCACGAACGACTCGCGCGCCCCGAGCCTGCGCACGGGTGCGTCCAGATACTCGAAGGCCTCATCCGCGATTCGTGCCGCGATCTCGCCGCCGAGACCGCCGAACACCTGCGCTTCGTGGAACACGAGGACCTTGGACGTGCGGCGCACGCTGTCCAGCACGGTTTCGATGTCCATCGGCACGAGCGTGCGCAGGTCGACGACCTCCACCGAGGCGCCGTTTTCGTCTTCGAGACGCTTGGCGGCCTGCACGGCGCGGTAGACGCCGCTCCCCCAGGTGACCACCGTGACGTCCTTCCCCGAGCGCTCGATGCGCGCCTTGCCGAACGGCACCAGGTAGTCCGAGTCCGGCTCGAGACCCTTCGTGTACACCTGCCGGTAGAGTCCTTTGTGCTCGAGGAATAACACCGGGTCGTCCATGCGGCACGCGGTCTTGATGAGCCCCTTGGCGTCCTGCGCGTTGCTCGGGTAGGCGATGTACCAGCCCGGCGTGTGCGCGTACAGCGCCTCGATCGATTGCGAGTGGAACGGACCGCCGCGGATGTAGCCGCCAACCGCGATGCGCACCACCATGGGCGTCTTCCAGGTGCCGGCGCTCCGCCAGCGCAGCGTCGGAATCTCGTTGCGCATCTGCATGTAGCCCGGGAACGAGTAGTCGCCGAACTGGATCTCCACGACCGGCTTGTACCCGCCGATGGCCATGCCGTGGGCGACGCCCACGATGCTGGCCTCCGCGAGCGGCGAGTTGCCGACGCGGTCCGGGAAGCGATCGGTGAGACCCCGCGTGACGCCGAAGACTCCGCCCTTGGGATCCGCGATGTCCTCGCCCCACATGACGATCTTGGGGTCGCGCTCCATCTCTTCGCGCAGGCCCCTGTTGATGGCCTCGACCATCGTAATCGGCTTGTCCCCGACGGGGCGCGGCTCGCGCGCGTCGACGTCGAACATCTCCGAGGCGTAGATGTGGTCCATCACCGACGACGGATCCGGCATCGGTTGCGCGTCGGCTTCGTCGGCGGCCTCGTCGACCTCGGCGCGGATGCGCTCGTGCAGCGCCTCCTTTTCGCTCTCCTCGATCAAGCCGAGCTGCATGAGCTGCATCTCGGTGTGCAGCAGAGGATCGCGCTGACGCGTCTGTTCCAGCTCGTCCTCGCTGCGGTACTTCTGCTGATCGTCGGACGACGAGTGCGAGTCGAGCCGCACCACGTGACCTTCGACGAGCAGCGGCGTGCGCGCCTCGCGCATCTCCTCGATCAACGGCTTCAACGTGGAGTACATCTCGCTGAAGCGCGTGCCGTCCACGTCCACCGTACGCATGTGGAAACCGCGCGCCACGCCTGCGACGCTGGCCCCGGTCTGCGTGTGCTGCGGCACGCTGATGGCGTAGCCGTTGTTCTGCACCAGGAACAACACTGGGACCCGCTCGCGACTGGCCCAGTTGAGCGCTTCGAAGTACTCGCCCTCGCTGGTCGCGCCTTCCCCGCTCGACACGTAGACGATGTCGTTGCGTCCGTCGGCCACGACGGCCTTGGCCATGCCGACGGCGGGCAGATACTGCGTGCCGGTGCACGCGGTCGGCGAGACGATGCGCAACGGTCCCGAGGAGAAGTGCTCCGACATGTTGCGCCCGTTCGAGTTCGGATCGCCTTCGCGCGACAGCATGCCCATGAAGATGTCCTTGACCGGCATGCCGAGACCGACCATCAGCGCTTTCTCGCGGTAGTACGGAAAGAACCAGTCGCGACCGGGCTCGAGCAGCATGGCGATGGCGATCTGCAGCTTCTCGTGACCGCGGCTCGAAGCGTGGAAGGAGCACTTGCCGGCCTTGACGAAGATCTTCGTGCGCTCTTCGATGTAATAGGTGTAGAGCATCTTCTCGTACAGCGCCCGGAGCACGTCGCCCGGAATCTCCGTCCGTGCGCGCGAGGTGCGCGTGCCGGGCGGGTGGGTCGCGGTGTTCTTCATCTTTCCTCCGTTCGGCACGGACGGCCCGCGCGGCCTCGGGCCGACGTCCGTGTCCGGGGACGATCCCCGCGAGCGGCGGGGCCTTCTCTATCTCGGATCGAGCGCGAGTCCGGGGCGGGACCTCGGATCGAGGGGCGCTCTCTGTCAAAAATACGGCGGACCCGCCCAACAGTTCAAGCGAACCCGATGCCAATCTCGAGATCTTAACTCATTGTCCAAAAAGCATGTATAGAATCGGCGCGCGTCTGGATCGTGGGACCCGGCGGCCCGCGAGCCTGGACCCAGCCGAAATGGGTGGGTCCGACGGCGTTCGACGTGGGTGTTTCGGGCGTTCCCAACCGAGCGCGGGCGCGTGGGGGCAAGGAGGGGGCACAGAAAAACAGATCATGCGAAGCGGCGCGCTCCCCTTCGGAGTTCGAGCGCCG
>JBFJHN010000533.1:0-3182 GCA_041613275.1 Candidatus Krumholzibacteriia bacterium
CCAGTCCATCGAGCCGTACGAAACCGTGCTCGGACTGCTGGGGTCGATGCGTGCGGCGCGTGCGGACGTCTGGCAGGAGGGCGACGAACTCGGCGTCCGCATCGTCCTGGTTGCCAGCGACGCCGGAGCCGCGAAGCGTGCGCACCTGGCGTTGCGAACGGCGCGGGGACTGGCGCCCATGGCGTCGAAGGCGGCGGTGCGCTCCGGCTCGATGGCGCAAAGCGACGCCGATGTTCTCAACGACGTCCTCGACGGCATGCAGTCGCACGTCGAAGACGATCGCATCGTTGTGGTCTTTCAGGTTCCGGGCAGCATCGTCCGTTAGGCTGCAATGCTCAGGCCTGCAACGCCTGCTCGAAGTCCTCGATCAGCTCGTCCACCGATTCGATCCCCACCGAAACACGCACCAGGTCGTCGGTCACGCCGAGGCGTTCGCGCTCGGCCGGCGGCAGACCCAGGTGCGAGCTGCGGCCGGGGCGCACGACGAGCGACTCGGTGCCGCCCAGGCTGGGCGCGTGCAGCGGAATACGCACGCTGTTCAGGAAGCGCTCGGCGCGCTCGATCGACTCGGCGTAGAAGGACAGCATGCCGCCGAAGCCCGAGAACAAGCGCTTGGCGCGCGCGTGGCCGGGATCTTCCGGCAGGCCCGGATAGTGCACACGTCGCACCTCGGGGCGCTCGGCCAGGAAGCGCGCCACCTGGAGCGCGTTCTCGTTCTGGCGTTCGACGCGTACGGCCAGCGTCTTCAGTCCGCGCTCCAGCAAGAAGCAGGCGTGCGGGTCGAGCGAGCCGCCCAAATGGTTGAGCTTGTGGCGTACGCGTTCGACGTGCTCGTGCGAACCGATCACCGCTCCGGCGACGATGTCGCTGTGGCCGTTCAGGTATTTCGTGGCGCTGTGGATCGACAGGTCGAAGCCGAGCTCGATGGGTCTGAAGTTGACCGGAGTTGCGAACGTGTTGTCGATGACGCTGATCAGATCGTGCTTGCGCGCAAACGTCACCACGGCCTCGAGCTCGCCCACCTCCATGAGCGGGTTCGAAATGCTCTCGACGTAGATCATGCGCGTTTCGGGGCGAAGCGCCTTCTCCCAGCTCGACGGATCGGCCATGTCGATCGGCGCGTGCGCGATCTTCAAGTGCGGTGCATCGTCGTCGAGGAAGTTCTGCGTACCGCCGTAGAGCGCGCGGTGCGAGAGCACGTGCTCACCGCTCTTCACGAACGCCAAGATGGTGCTCGTGATCGCCGCCATGCCGCTGCCGGTGACCAACGCGTCTTCGGCCGACTCGATGGCGGCGAGGCGCTCGGAGAGCATGCGGTGGTTGGGCGAGTTGTTGAGCCGGATGTAGCGCACGGCGGCGTAAGAATCCTCGTCGTTCATCAGATACTGCGCCGTTTGGAAGATGGGATGGACAACCGCCCCTTGGATGCTGCCGTCGCCGCGTCCGGCGTGCACGAGATTCGTTTCGATGGTCTTGAACGTGTGTCTTGCGCCACGCATCATGCCTCCTCGGGTGCGTTCCCAACCGCGGTCGATCAACCGTTTCTCCTGGAACGAGGGCCGGGTCGGGAGCGGACGACTGCGGCGTGCTTTTCGATTCTATCCGAAGTGCGTCGCGCGCCGCGCGTAGGCCCATCAAGCGGATGGACAACCCGGGAATTGGCCGTGTCCATGGAACAACCGCGCAGGCTTCCCCATGTCGTGGTGCAAGTTACGGTTTGACAGTAGGTTGCCACTCGACGCGGCGAACGTCCGGTGCTATCTTCGTCGTGTGCAGCCTCGCCCGTGCCTGCGACGTCCACCCCAGGACCCCCATGGAGCCTCGCTTATGACCCGGCGTTTCCTTTGCGTCCTTGTGCTCTTGGCGTGCATTCCCTGTGCGTCGGTCGCAAGCACGTTGCGCGTTCCCGCGCAGCACGCAAACATCCAGGACGCGTTGACCGCCGCATCGCCCGGCGACACCGTACTCGTCGCAGCCGGAACGCACACGGGAAGCGGCAATCGCAATCTCGATTTCAAGAGCAAGGATCTCGTCCTGCTTTCGGAAGCGGGTGCCGCGCTGACGATTCTCGACGTCGCCGGCAGTGAGGAGAATCCCGGACGCGGCATCTTGCTCGGCACCGGACTGACGTCGACAACCGTCGTCGACGGCTTCACGATCGTCAACGGATTCATGGTGGAGATGGCCGAGCCCACCACCGCGGCCGGGCCGAACCCTGGCGTGGGCGGTGGCGGACGCCATGACTTAAGCGGCGCCGGCATCATGATTCGAGGCTTTTGCTCCCCGACGGTACGCAACTGCATCATTCGCAACTGCGCCTCGACGTTCACCGGCGGCGGCCTGGGCGTGGAGCTGGGCGCAACGCCGCGCATCGAGAACGTCATCGTCACGGGATGCTCGGCGGGCATCCAGGGCGGCGGCATCAGCGTCGAGACCGGCGGTCACGCGACCCTGATCGACTGCGTGTTCACTGGCAACTCCTCGCTCACGGGCGGGGGTGGGGACTTCGGTCCCGGCGAGGCTACGGTCATCGGCTGTCTGTTTGCCGGCAACCGGGCCGACGGACGGGGCGGCGGGATCAACGCGCGCCTGTTCACGCGCACGCAACTCGAACGCACGGTCGTGTGGGGCAACTGTGGCAGCCAAGGCGCCGACATGTTCGTCGACCCGGCGATCGCCGGCTTCGACACGACCGACTTCGTGCGCTTCGAGTGCAGCCTCGTCGACACGACGGCAATCGACGACGCGGGTGGCGTCGTGGAGTACGTCGCGGACAACGTGTTCACAGATCCGTCGTTCTGTGCGGCGGCTTCGTGCAACGAAGCGCCGACCCACGCGGGGGATTACGCCGTGAACGACGGCTCGCCCGCGCTGCCGGAGAACAGCCCCTGTGGAGCGGCCATCGGTCCCCTGGGGAGCGGATGCACCTCCCCCGTGCGGCTTGACAGCTGGTCGCGACTGAAGGCGCGCTACCGGGCCGGTCGCCCACACTGATGCGGCACGCGTCGTGCCCAAGGAGGACACGCTCATGGCGACGATCGTTCGCACCGCGTGCAACCGCGACTGTCCGGACGCCTGTGGCATCGTCGCCACCGTGGAAGACGGACGCGTCGTGTCGATGCGCGGCGACCCCGAGCATCCGATCACGCGCGGCTATCTGTGTGAGCGCACCAGCCGCTACC